>JAFAZZ010000461.1 GCA_019239375.1 Solirubrobacterales bacterium
TGACTTCGCCGTCTCGACCGCCTACGCCACCGGCGCGCCAGTTCATGTCGCCTTCGCCGCGGACAGGCGTGAGCAGGTTGACGCGTTCTATTCCGCCGCGCTCGAGGCGGGAGGTCGCGATAACGGGCCTCCGGGGCTGCGGCCGGAATATTCAGACGGCTACTACAGCGCGTTCGTGCTCGACCCCGACGGGCACAACATCGAAGCCGTGCACCACGCGCGGTGAGGCAGGGTCTAGAGCCGCTAGGATGTGCGGCAGGAGTCCTCGTACCGTTCCGCGCCTGGAGCAGTCGGTGGCCGGCCGGCAGCGTGTGGCGCTGCTAGCGACCCACGCCGAGTTGCGTCGCCTCTGATCACGGAGTTCAGGCATGGCGCTTCACGGTGCGGGCGGAACCGCGTGGTTCAACAGTCTTGGTGATATCCGCGTAGCCCGATATGGAGATTGCGTCGGCTCACGCGGTTGACGGCGGTCCGCCGCCGGTGTTGGGCCGGCTGAGACTGCCTTTGGCAGACGCTTCGGCGTTTGTGATGGCAATGTTGAAGTGGGCGGTGTAGCCCTTGCGGATGCTGCCAGCGGGCCCGACGATGTTTGTCGCGAAGTCGGCCTTGGTGAGAACGGTGTCGTTTTCGTCCGTGGTCGGATCGTGCTGAGGACTTCTGGTGTTGTAGGGGGCGGCGTTTTGCAGGACGTGATCGGTGGCGGCGTCGCTGAAGAAGATCTGGGTGGTGTAGCCGGCGATCGTGGCGCCGTTCGAGTGCAGCTTGCGGACGCGGACGTGGATGTGGATCGCACGGCTGGTGTACCAGCCGGGCCAGATCGTGGCGAAGCTGACTTGGCCTGGTACGGGTTTGTGGTGCAGGCCCTTATCCTTGCCGGTGATCTGGTAACCGCGCAGCCAATTGTCGCTGCTGGTGTCCCCGCCGCTGGTACCGCCGTCGGCCTGTTGTGAGGATTCGTCGGAGTAGAGGCCGTGCGCGTTGGCGTGCCAGATGTCGACGGCGAGGCCGTCGAACGGCTTGCAGCCATTGCTGGCGTCGAGAACGTTGATGTAGAGGTTCAGCGGCACGCCGGCCTGACGGTTCTTCCCGTTGCTGTTGGCGCGGATGTTGGAGCGGCGCAGCATCGTGTTCACCCAATAGGGCCCCTCAGTGAGCTCCGGCGTCGCCCTCGCGCACGAGCTCGCGGCGCTGGCGGGCGTTGCCTGGATCGCCGAGCCGAGGATTGGCGCGGTGAAATACGCGGCGCTGGCGGTCCCGACGACTTTGACTGCCTGCCGGCGGGTGATGTGGTCATCGATCATGGAGACTCCTGCTCAAGATCTCGCGGATTTGCGTTGGGGCGTGTGCAGCGGCCTTGGAGGATGGTCACGGTGCCTGAGTGGCTGCCGGGTACTGCGATGTCGCTCAAGCTGTCGCCGACGAAGACCTTCGACCGCTGCATGCGGCGAGCTTCGCCCATCTTCTACACAGAAACTCTCAGCGCCGTTAGACCGCGATAAGACCAAACTAAGGGAGTCGGACGCATCGCTTCGACTCCCTTGGCCGTGCCGCCCGACCATGGGGTAGTAGCCACGAAAGCGACTGCTCAGCAGCCGGGTACAGGCGCTCTCCATTAAACGGCGCCGACACCACGGGAGCTAAGCTGGGCCAAAGCTCGCGTGGCCTCCTCCCCGGCAACGCGCGAGAGCACTGACGCCGTCAAGCTTTGAGAGGTGCAGGTCTGTTCCGCGGCGGGACGATGGGTCCGTCAACCATCGTCCGAGGGAGGGCGTATGCCATCAACCGTGCCGCTGGACACCTGCGGGCGCCGATGCTCGCCGGCGGCGCTGTCCAGCTTCCACCAGGGTCGAGCGCCGAGCAACACGGGGCGGCGATATCCGGCAGTGTCAAGGGGCGTTGAAGAGTGCGATCATCGTGGCGTGGTGCACGAGCCGGTCGACCATCGCGGCGGCGGGTGATTTCGTCGCCAAAGATCTCGCCCCAAGGGAGAAATCGCGATCCCATCGCTAGCG
>JAFAZZ010000475.1 GCA_019239375.1 Solirubrobacterales bacterium
CATGAAAGGGCTCATCGAGCTGGTCATCACGGTCGCGGTCGCGGTGGCGCTCGCGCTCCTGATCCAGGCCTTCATCGTCAAGCCGTACCGGATCCCGAGCCCCTCGATGGTGCCCACGCTGGACGTCGGGCAGCGGGTGCTGACCAACCGATTGGCCGGAAACCCGGGCCTCGGCGACATCGTCGTGTTCCACCCCCCGCACGGCGCCGACCTCGGAGACGGCGTATGCGCGAACCCCAACCAAGGCGGGGGGCACGACCAGGCCTGCGATACGCCGACCCCGCAGCAGTCGCAGCAGACGTTCATCAAACGCGTCGTCGGGCTGCCTGGCGACAAGATCCAGATCATCGACGGCCACGTGTCCCGCAACGGGGTGCGCGAGAAGGACGACTACACCGAACCGTGCAGCCCCGGCACTGCTTCGTGCAATTTCCGCACACCGATCACGATTCCGCCCGGCGAGTACTTCATGATGGGCGACAACCGCCCCGACTCGGAGGACAGCCGATACTGGGGCCCCGTCCCGGATAAGTGGATCATCGGTGTCGCTTTCTTCACCTACTGGCCTCCGGACCGGATCGGCTTCCTCTAGCCGTTCGGACGAAGCGGCTCCGGCGGCCCGGCGCAAACCCGGCTCCCGCGCCGCGCGCAAGCTTTTCAGGTTCGACCGCGCGCTCGGCGTACGGTTCGTGGCCGGCGCCGATGAGGCCGGCCGCGGGTGCCTGGCCGGGCCGCTGGTGGCAGCCGCCGTCCTGTTCGACCTCGAGCGGATCGGAGTGGGGGAGGTTCGCGCGCTCACCGCGCTCAATGACTCCAAGCAGCAAACGCCCGAAGGCCGGGCCGAACTGTTCCCGATCATCCTGCGCGTCGCCACCAAGGTCGCGATCGTGTCCCGATGCGCACCCGGCATCGACGCCCGCGGCCTGCACGTCACCAACCTGGCTGCCTTGCGCGACGCGCTTTCAAAGGTCGCGTGCCACGGGTGCGTCTGCCTGAGCGACGGGTTCCGTGTGGCGGCGCTCGGGCACGATCAGCGCGCGGTGGTCGACGGCGACGCCAAGAGCGCAGCGATCGCGGCCGCCTCGGTGATCGCCAAGGAGACGCGCGACCGATACATGCGCCGCGCCGATTCCGCTCATCCCGGCTGGGAGTTCGCCCAGCACGTGGGCTACTCGACGCCCGAGCACCGCGAGGCGATCGAGCGCCTCGGCGTCTCGCCGCTGCACCGGCTCTCGTTTCAGTCGATGGCCTACCAGCAGCTCGCCTTCGCCGAGCACATCTAGAACGCGCCCTCGAGGTGCTCAAGACGGACCAGCCGGTCTGACCGGTCGAGGATCACCCCGATGGCGTCGAAGCGCAGGTTTTGGGCGTAGGGGCGATCGGGGCGCTCGATCAGCCAGCGGCCGGCCATCCTGCGCACGCGCGCGCGTTTGTGCGAGCGCACCGCCTCGAGCGGCGCGACGCCGGAACGGCTCGCCCGCCGAGTCTTGACCTCGCAGAACGCCAGGGTCCGCCCGTCGAAGGCGACGATGTCGAGCTCTCCCCACCGGGTGCGATAGTTGCGCTCGACGATCTGAAAGCCGCGCCGGACGAGATGCTCGGCCGCGAGCTGCTCACCGAGCCGGCCGAGCTGGGGGCGGGGGTCGCTGCTCACGCGCGCCGACGCTACGCAGGACCGTGTGACGGGTGTGTCACGCGCCGTTCCAACTCTGGTTGGCCCGCCCGTCCGCGCTTGCGCAGAATTGAGGCCGCGCGTGCACCAACTGTCACACGCGGGCGCGTACGGTGGCGCGATGCTCGCGCGCATCGCGACGTTCGCCATCGACGGCATCGACCCCCGCCACGTGTGGGTCGAGATCGACATCCGGAGTGGCCTTCCTGCGTTCACGATCGTCGGGCTGGGCGACGCCGCGGTGCGCGAGTCGCGGGACCGCGTCCGCTCGGCCATCATGAACTCCGGGTACGAGTTCCCGCAGACGCGAATCACGGCTAACCTCGCGCCGGCCTTTCTGCGCAAGGTCGGGCCGGGGTTTGACGCCGCGCTCGCGATCGGCGTCCTAGCCGCCAGCGAACAGGTCGCGGCCGACGCCCTGGGCGTGTACGCCGTATTCGGAGAGCTGTCGCTCGGGGGGGAGCTGCGAGACTCGCCGGGCGCGCTGGCGGTAGCCGAAGGCGCGCGGCGCGCCAGGCTCACGCGCCTCATCGTCCCGCGCGAGCGCGCCCGCGAGGCGGCGCTGGTCGAGGGGCTCGAGATCGCTGGCGTCTCGACTCTGCGTGAGGCGGCCGAGGTGCTGCGTGGGGGGCCGCTTCCGCCGCTCCCTGCGCACCGGCTCGGCGCGCCCGGACTGGGCACGTCGGCCACGACGTTCGAGCCCGACCTGGCTGACATCCGAGGTCATGCCGCCCCGTTGCTCGCCCTCGAGATCGCCGCGGCCGGCGGCCACAACCTGCTGTTGGAGGGCCCACCCGGGACCGGCAAGACGATGCTCGCGCGGAGGATCCCATCGATCCTGCCCGAGATGACCCGCCCGGAGGCGATCGAGGTGACCCGGATCCACAGCGTCGCCGGCGTGCACGCCGCCGGCCTTATCCAGACGCGACCGTTCCGCGCTCCGCACCACACGATCTCCTCCGCCGGGCTCGTCGGCGGCGGCGTACCGCCGCGGCCCGGTGAAGCGACCCTCGCCCACCACGGGGTCCTATTCCTGGACGAGCTGGCCGAGTTCCAGCGCCCCAGCCTCGACGCCCTGCGCCAGCCGCTCGAGGACGGGCGGGTGACGATCGTGCGCGGCCAGCGCGCGCTGGTGTTCCCGACCCGCTTCATGCTCGTGGCCGCCACCAACCCCTGTCCGTGCGGCTTCGCCGGGGTGGGCGACCGGTGTCGGTGCGGCGAGCCGGATCTGCGCCGCCATCAGCGCCGGCTGAGCGGGCCTCTGCTCGACCGGATGGACCTCATGATCAACGTCGAGCGTCCGAGCGAGGAGGAGCTCCGGGCCTCGCCCCAGACGTCCTCGGCCCGCACGCGTGATCGCGTCGCCAGCGCCCGGGAGCGCCAGCGGCGCCGGCTCGGGGCCACCGCGGCGACCTGCAACGGCGAAATGGATGCGCGGCTGGTCCGGCGTTACGTCCGGCTCGAGGAGGGCGCCGACCGCGTCCTCGCCCAGGCCTACGTCGTCGGCGCGCTCAGCGCCCGCGGCCGCCATCGAGTCGTTCGTGTGGCCCAGACGATCGCCGATCTCGAGGGCCATGACCGGATCACCCAGGCGGACGTGCTGACCGCGCTCAGCTTGCGCCAGCGCAGCGCCGCGGAGAACGCGCTGGCGGCATGACGCGGGTGGCATGTGATGCTTGCACGGCCCGGACGTGGCTGCTGGGCAGGATGGCCGGGCACATCGACCGGCTGCGGGGGCGGCTCGAGCACGTTCTCGAACTCGACGACGATGACCTGATCTCCGCGGTGGGTGGCCGGACCCGGGCCCGTCTGCGGGACGAGCTCGAAACGCTCGACGTCGAGCGTGTCAGGGCCCGGTCGCGCGAGGCCGGGCTCGCGACGGTCTGCCGCTGCGATCCGGCTTACCCGTCGGCACTGCTCGCGCTCCCCGTCCCGCCGGCCGTGCTCCACGTGGCCGGGGACCTCGGGCGGCTGCTCGAGCTAACGGCCGGAGAACCGGTGGCCATCGTGGGCACGCGCCGCCCGTCCGACTACGGCCGGGACGCGGCCCGCTCGCTCGGGCGCAGCCTCAGCGTCAGCGGGCTGAGCATCATCAGCGGCATGGCCCTGGGGATCGACTCGGCCGCTCATGCCGGCGCCCTCGAGGCGGGCGCGGGTACGCTGGCGGTCCTCCCGGGAGCGGCCGACCGGCCGTATCCCGCCGCCAAGCGCGGGCTGCACCGGCGGATCCTCGCCGGTGGGGCGGCCGTGTCGGAGCTCGGCCCCGGCACGAGCATCCGGCGTTGGATGTTCCTGGCCCGCAACCGGATCATCGCCGCACTGGGCGCGATGACCGTGGTAGTCGAGGCGACGGAGTACTCGGGGGCGCTGGTGACCGCCCGGCTGGCGCGGGAGATCGGCCGACCGGTGGGCGCGGTGCCGGGCCGCGTTACCTCACCTCAGGCGGCGGGCCCCAATGGCCTGCTGGCCGCCGGCGCATGCGTGGTGCGGGGGGCACAGGACGTCCTCGACCATTTGTTCGGCGCCGGCGTGCGCCTGGCCGCGCCCCCTCGCCGCCGGCAGCCGCCGGCCGAGCTGCGAAACCTCCTCGCGGCGATCGCCGAGGGTCACGAGACCGCGGCGGCGCTCGCCCGGGCCGGGTTCGGACCGGATCAGGGACTCGCCGCGCTGGCCGCGCTGGAGCTGGGCGGATTCGTGCG
>JAFAZZ010000520.1 GCA_019239375.1 Solirubrobacterales bacterium
ATCCCGATGGCGTGGCGACCGTGAAGCGGAACGTGCCCGACCTCGCCCCTCGGATGTGCTGTCGGGTTCTCACCGTCACCACCTCACCCGGCGCGAACGGCCTGGACGGGAGGAAGCTACCGCCTCGCCCGTCGGAGTCCGCTTCGATTGGGCCCGTGTGCCGGCCGGTGCGCGCGCCGATCACGATCACCTGTCCGAGCCGGCGCGCCGGCAGGCCGCGGAAGGTGATCTGCGTTTGCGGCGCGGCGATGCGGGCGCCGGGGACCGGGTAGACGCTGAGGACCGGATCGGCCGTCCCGCCGCGGCTCGCCACCACGAACACTCCGAGGAGTGCGGCCGCGCATCCGGCTATGGCAGCGCCGAGCCTCCTACTCGACCTCATAGACCGCGGCGCATCCGAAGTCATGCGCCGCGCGGATGATCGGGCCAAGTAGCTTGCGCATGTCGGCCGTCGTGTTGCAGTCGGCCAGCACGAACCGCACCTTGCTCGAGACGACGAGGCCCCGCGCGGCGGTCGGACCGAGCCTGCCGCCGAACAGACCTTGGGTAAGGAGCGTCAAGCCCCAGCAGTTGGGCTCTGACCACAGGCAGTCACCGACGTAGGTGCGCCGGCCCGTCTTCCCGGGCACGGCGGCACCAAGATAGGGCTCGGTCATGACGGCGCCGGGAATCTTGGCATGCGCCAGGTAGTTCAGCGCGCTGCGTTCGTCGCGTGTGATGAAGTTGGCGTTGTCCAGGGTGGGGGCGGCCAGGTTGTGGGCGATCCCGAGCTCCGTGCCCGTGGCCGGGATCGTGAACAGCGCGACGGCCAGCGCGCCGACCAGGACCGGACGCCGAAGCCGCTGCCAGCCGAGCAGCTGCACGCCCTCGACGGCGAGCACCGCGAGCGGGACCGTGATGCCCTGGAAGGCATGCAGCGGCGTTGCCCCGAGGCTCGTCCCCGAGAGCAGGAAGATCGCGCACGCGGCCAGCGGCCACATCCGCGTGGCGGCGGCCAAGAAGGTCTTCGGGCGCGTCCGGTAGGCGACGATCGCGGGCAACAGCAGCGGCGCGATGGCCAGCATGATCTCCCAGAACGGGAACGCGTGCTTGCTGGCGATCTGGGCGAGCTTCCAGTTGATGTCGACCTTGCCGAGGATGGCGTAGTAGACCAGCGGGACGCCGGTGCCGATCAGCGTGGCCGCGGTCAGGCGCAGATCATCACGCGTGTACCGGCCCCGGGCGAGCATCACGACCTCGGCGGTGAGCACCAGCCCGATCAGGAGCTCTCCGTTCCATGGGTGAAGCAGAGTGGCCAGGGCGCCGAGGGCGCCGGGCAGCCACAGGCGCCGGCCGTTGCCGCGCGCATCGTCATAGACCACGAGCGCCCACACCATCGCCGCGAGCGCCAGCAGCCCGAACACGTAACCCCAGGACAAGAACCCGGGGAACAGGTCTCCGAGGACGCCCACATCGCCGTCGACGATCGTGAACGAGCCGAAGAACAGGGCGAGCACCAGCGCCGCGCGGCGGGGCCAGAGACCAGCCAGGCTGCGCCGCGCATAGGCCCGCACGCCGAAGAAGAAGGCCACCACGGCGACCGGCTTCCACAGCAGCAGGGCGACCCAGGCGGGTATCCCAAGTGCGGTAAGGCCGCCTGAGATGACGACCGCGGGCTGGAAGTAGTCCGCCGGGGTATCGCGGAGCACGTACAGGTTCGACACCAGGAGGTGATGGGAGGCGTCCCGGATCCAGGCCAGGTACTGCAACTGGTCCACGATGTAGATACCGTCGGTTCCGGTCCAAATCGCCCCGTCGAAGGCCACTCGCCAGAGATCAAGCGCGAGCACGAACACCGATACAGCGGCGAAGGCGCCGAGCACGGACAGCTCGAATCGGTCGAGCCCACGTTGGCGTGGCTTTAGCCGGATCGGCGGGAGGTCGGGCGCGGGCCCGGCTCCGCCTCCGTCGATTAGCTCGACTTCGAGGCGCATACGCGCGCGGAAGCTAACAAGATTCTAATAATCACGGCATAAACCCGGCGAAGGTTTGGGGTTTTCGGCTAATGCCGGACGCGTCGGTTGAGCATTCCGGCCGATGGCCATCGGGAAATCCGCGGGCCCGGCCTGACCGCGGCACGTGCTTCCCGGCCTCGACCGGCCGGCAGTCGGGCACAGCGCGCCTTCGCCGGACGATCGGTTATCGATACCAAGATAGCTTGGACTGAAGCGTCAGCGATGCTTGGCCCGCGGATCCGCTCATCGGGTCGAGATGGATCAGGCTCCAGAACTTCCCGGATGAGGGCAGGAACACCAGCACCAGGAACACGGTCAGGACAAGCGCGGTCCTCCGCAGCCGGACGCTCGAGCCGAGCGCGGCCAGCGGCAGGACCCAGATCACGTACCACGGCATCACCCAGGCCAGGCTGGCGATCAGCGCCACCGTCGCCCAACCGGCGTTGGCGATCCAGTCGCCGCGCCGGCGCACCAGCAGCACGACAGCCACGACGAGGGCAACGCTGGCCAGGCGCAGCAGGCCCGAGGTGCCGCCGCCGACCCCGATGAAGTAGCCGAACAGGTTCGGGAAGCTCCACGGGGTGAGCAGCGTGTTCTGCTGGGAGAGGTTCGGCAGCGAAAATCCGAACAGGAGCAGGCTCATCGCCCCCAGCGGGATCACCGCCAGCACCGCTCCGGTCAGCATCAGGCGCCGGCGCCGCCCGGTCTGCGCGCCGACGAGCAAGAACGGGAGCAAGAGAATTGCCGTGAACTTGACGGCGACGCCGAGCATCAAGACAGCGCCGGCGGCACGGTCACGGCGGGCCAACAGCAGCGCGATCGCCCCGATCGCCGGGACGAGCATGAAGAAGTCGTTGTGGAATCCGCCCACGGCATAGACCAGGTAGATCGGATTGAGGGCCACGAGCACCGCGGCGTATCGGGGATCGCGTCCCAGCCGCCTGGCGCAGGCGCAGACGATCGCGATGAGGCCGAGGCTGAGCGCGACGGTGGCCACCTTCACGAGCCAGTACGCCACCGGGAGCGGCAGACGCGCCAGGGGATAGGTGAGCGCGGTGAACAACTCACCGTAGGGGCTGTGCAGGTTGGCCCAGGTGGCGAAGTGATAGACCGGGTCGTGCATCTCCTGGCCGATCACGTGCGTGTACGGGTTCAGCCCATGCAGCCCACCGAGACGCGCGTAGCCCAAATAGTTGAACATGTCGGTGAGTTGGAACGGGGGCGCGAGCAGAAGAATCAGCTGCACGACGACGATGCACGCCGCGATCATCCGCATCGACAACGTACGGAGCGCGGCCAGCGCCACGAAGTAGGCGATCAGCATGGCCAGGATCAGGGCGCTCAGTACGTAGTTGGTCGCGGTGGCGCCGACCTTGAGCGGCCCGAGGAGCTGGTAAAGCGGGCCGGCCTCCCACGCGGCGAAAATCTCGCTCGCGCGCGGGACGAGGGTGGTCGGCCCGTGCGTGGCGAACAGGACCATCGCCAGTGCGCACACGGTGATGGTCGCGAGGGCGATCTTGCCCGCCCTTGGCCCCAACTCGATCTCGGGCCAGCGCAGCGCTCTCGGCAGGCGCAGCGGCGCGAGCCGCGGAAGCGTGACGGCCGGCTCGGTCTGAGTCGCGCCGGCGGCGCTCGGGGCGAGCACGGGCCGCCCGCCCGCCCCGGGGGCGAGCATCGAGGCGGACTCCACGTGCCCTGGTTCGTTTGCCATCACTCAGAAATACTGCCCTGTGGAGGCAGCGCGCCGGTCGCTGCGCCGGTTGAAATCTGGTTAAGCGCACCGCGCCGGCGTCGGCCGCCAATCACCTTAACATCCCGCGTGTGAGCGTCGGCACGGCGGCACCCGATCTGCGCCGCCCCCAGGCGCCCGCGCGGGTTGATCGCGCCCGCGCGCTTCTCGCCGATCCCGCGATGCCGGCGGTCCTCGCGCTGACGCTGCTCGGCGCGTTCCTGCGCTTCTGGCGGATCGCCCACCAGGGGTTCTGGTTCGACGAGGGCAACACCGTCCTCCTCGTGCACTTCACGCCGGGCAAGATGTTGGGGCTGATCCCCCAGAGCGAGTCCACCCCGCCGCTCTATTACTGCGTGGCGTGGGCCTGGGCGCGCATCTTCGGCTACGGCGAGACCGGCCTGCGCTCGCTGTCGGCCCTGGCCGGGGTGGCGATGATCCCGGTCGTGTACGGCGCCGGCGCGAAGCTCGTCTCGCGCCGGGCAGGCGTATGCGCCGCCGCGTTCGCCGCGTGCAGCCCGCTGCTCATCTGGTACTCACAGGAGGCTCGCTCCTACCAGTTGCTGGCCCTGCTGAGCGCGGTCTCGCTGCTCGCCTTCGCCCATGCGCGGGCACGGCCGACCCCGGGCGCGCTCGCCGCGTGGGTGATCGCATGCGCGCTGGCGCTCGCCACCCACTACTACGCGGTCCTGGCCGTGGTGCCCGAGGCGATCTGGCTGCTGGCCGTGCACCGCCGGCGGCGCCCGGTGCAGTTCGCCTTTGCCGTGGTCGGCTTGTGCGGCCTCGGGTTGATCCCGCTCGCGATCAGCCAACACGGTACGGGCCGGTCGAACTGGATCGCGCACGCACCGTTCTGGCGACGGCTCGGTCAGGTCATCCCCCAGTTCGCCGTCGGGTTCGGCGGACCGGCACACTCGGTGCTCGAGCCGGTGACGATCGGGATTCTGATCCTCGCCCTCGTCCTCCTCGCCATCCGCTCGGACCCGCGCACGCGCCAGGGCGGGCTCGTGGCCGGCGGCCTCGCGCTGGCGGGCTTCGTCCTCAGCCTGATCCTCGTCGCCGCCGGGTTCGATGATGTGCTCACGCGCAACTTGCTGGCGATCTGGACGCCGGCGGCGCTGCTCATTGCCGGCGGTCTCGCCGCGCCCCGGGCCCGGATGGTTGGCTTGATCGCGGCTGGCGCGCTATGCGGCATCGGAGTGACCACGTCGGTTGGCGTCGCGCTGGAGCGCGATCTGCAGCGTCCGGACTGGCGGGTGGTGGCCAGCGCTCTCGGCCCCCACGCGCCCGCCGGCGGGCGCGCGATCCTCGTCCAGCATTACCGTGACCTGTTGCCCCTGTCGCTGTACCTGCCGGGCCTGCGCTTCTGGCCCGGCCACGGCGCGATCCCGATCCGCGAGCTCGACGTGGTGTCGTTCACCGCGCCACCCAGCGCCGGGTTTTGCTGGTGGGGGTCAGCCTGCAACCTGTGGCCGTCCCGGATGCAGTCCTCGTATCCGGTGGCAGGCTTGCACCCCGTTTGGCGGCGTCGCGCGCTCCAGTTCACGATCCTGCGGCTCGAGGCCCCGCGGCCCGTGCGCCTGACGCCGGGCGCGGTGGCGCGGGTGCTGCACACGACGAGCTTCCGCAACGACGAGCTGCTCATCCAGCGGCGCTAGCAGCGCGAGCTGGTCGAGAAATGCACGAAATATGTCGGTTTGTCGACAGGCTTCCTCGGCTACTCCCGCCGGCTCGCCACCCACGACATCAACTCATCCACCTCCGTGTCGGTCAGCCTGCGCCACCGCCCACGCGGCAGGTCCCCCAGCTGCAAGGGCCCGAAGGCGACGCGCTCGAGACGCTTGACCGGGTGGCCGACCGCCTCGCACATGCGCTTGACCTGACGCTTGCGGCCCTCGTGGATGGTGATCTCAATTGTGTCCGCCGAGATCCTCTGCACGCGGGCCGGCGCGGTGCGGCCGTCCTCGAGCTCGACGCCTTCGCGCAGGGCCCGGAGCTCGGCGTCGCGCACGGACGGCCCGCCCACCACCGCCCGGTATGTCTTCTCGACCTCAAAGCGCGGGTGCGTGAGCCGGTGCGCCAGCTCGCCCTGGTTGGTGAGCAGGATCAGCCCATTGGTGTCGATGTCGAGGCGGCCGACCGGGTACAGCCGCTCGGTCTGGGGGACCATCGAGACGACGGTCGGACGACCCTGCGGATCGCGTGCCGTCGACACGACTCCAGCCGGCTTGTTGAGGGCGTAGACGACGCGCTCCCCGCGTGCGGTGATCGGCCGGCCGTCCACCTGAACCGCGTCTCCCGGCCCGACATCCCGCGCCGGATCGGTCACGAGCTGGCCGCCCACGCTCACCCGTCCGTCCCGGACGATCGCCTCGCACGCTCGGCGCGAGGCTACGCCCGCCGCCGCGAGGTGCTTGGCTAGCCGCATCTTGCTGCCACCATAGTCAGCGTGGATCTCAAGCTGCTGGAAGGCAAGCTGGCCGAGCTCGGCGAGCCGCGCTACCGCGCCGGACAGGTGTGGCGGTGGGCGGCACGCGGCGCCGGCGCCTTCGCCGACATGTCGGACCTGCCGCTCTCTCTGCGCCGAACGCTGGCCGACGAAGTGCCGTTCTCGACCCTCGCGCTCGAGCACGAGGCGCACGCCGCCGACGGAACGGTCAAGGCCCTGTTCCGCACGCAGGACTCGAGGCCGGTCGAGTCCGTGTTGATGATCTACCGCGACGGCCGGCGCTCGATCTGCCTCTCCTCCCAGTCCGGCTGCCCGTTGACGTGCACGTTCTGCGCCACCGGCCAGATGCGTTTCGCCCGCAACCTCACCCCGGCCGAGATCCTCGACCAGGCCCTTCACTTCCGCCGTCTGGGCGCGGTCGACCACGCCGTGTTCATGGGCATGGGCGAGCCGATGATGAACCTCGACCCTGTCCTCGCGGCCTGCGAAAGGCTCCCCGACCTGGGCATCGGCCACCGGCGCACCGCGATCTCCACAATCGGCTGGATCCCCGGGATCGAGCGTCTGGCCGCCTCGGAGATGCCGATCCGGCTGGCACTGTCGCTTCACGCCGCCGACGAAGCGCTGCGCTCGGAGCTGATGCCGGTAAACGACCGCTACCCGCTGCTCGAGGTGCTGGCGGCCTGTGAGGCCTATTACGAGCGCAAGCGCCGCAAGGTGTTCATCGAGTACGTGATGCTGGCCGGCGTCAACGACTCATTCGCGCAGGCGGTGCAACTGGCCGAGATCCTCGATCCCCGCATGTTCAAGGTCAACCTGATCCCCTACAACCCGACCAGATCGCGTTTTACGGGCTCCAGCCCGAAGGCGATCGCGGCCTTTCGCGACGAGCTCGAGCGGCGAGGGGTGAGCGCGACCGTCCGGCTCACCCGGGGCCGCGAGATCGACGCCGCCTGCGGTCAGCTCGCCGCGCGCGCCTCGCCGGCCTGGAGCAGCCGCTCGCGCAGCTCGGCTGCGAGCTCGGGCGAGGGATCGAACGCGCTCAGCTCGGGCAGCTCGTCGAGCGCGTTCAACCCGAACAGCCGCAGAAACAACTCGGTGGTGCGGTACAGCACCGCGCCGAACTGAGAGCGGCCGGCCTCCTCAACCAGGCCTCGTTCGAGCAGCGTGGCCGCGGCCGACTCGGCGTTGACTCCTCTGATGCGCGCGATTTCGGGCCGGGATACCGGCTGCAGATAGGCGACGATGGCCAGCGTCTCGGCCTGCGCCGGCGTCAGCGTCGGCGTGCGCGGGCGGGCCAGCAGGCGCCGGGCGGCGGGCTCGGCGTCCGGGTGGGTGGACAGGACCCAGCCGCCGGCCAGCTCACGCAGCACCAAGCCGCGGCGTTCGAACTCGTAGTGCTCGCGCAGGCGCTCGAGCGAAGAGACCACCTCGTGCAGCTCCGCGCCCGTGGCGGCGGCCAGCGCCTCGGCCTGGACCGGTTCGGAACTGAGGAACAGGAGGGCCTCGAGCGTGCTCTCGAGGTTCACGCCGTGAGCCTCTCGCTCGCCGCGCCCGGGCTCAGCGCGCCGCTGCTCGGCCCAGGCTCGATCGTGATTTCGCCGAACGGCTCCTCCTGGCTCCAGTTAAGCTCGCCCTGCTTGTAGAGCTCGAGCACCGCGTACAGCGTCACCGCGACCGTGACCCGGTCGGCCCGCGCCACCGCCTCCTCGAAGGAGAACCTGCCCCGGCGCAGGAGCGCCCGCAGATGCGCGAGCCGCTCGGCCACCGTAACCCGCGAGCCGACCATGTGACGGACGTCGACCGGCTCGGGAACCCGGAGCAGGCTCCCGATCGCCCGCGCCAGCAGCGCGGGGTTGTACGCGGCTTCGGCCTCGGTGAGCGACGCGCGCCGCAGGGCCCGTGGCAGCGGCGCCGAGCGGAAGCGGTGGCCCTCCTGGGTGGCGAGCCGCTCGCGCAGGTGGGTTGCGGCGGCGCGATAGCGGTGGGCATCAAGCAGGCGGGCCAGCAGCTCCTCGGCCGCCTCGCCCGGATCGAGCTCGATCAGCTCCTCCACCTCCTCGCCCGGGAGCAGCAGCCGCGATTTGAGCTCGAGCAGCGCCGCGATCAGGACGAGGAACTCGGTGGCGGCCTCGAGCTCGAGCTCCCCACGCTGCTCGAGATGGTCGATGTAGGCGATCACCACCTCAGCGAGGTCCACCTCGAGCAGATCGATCTCCTCACGCAACACCAGCGTCAAGAGCAGGTCGAAGGGTCCGGCGAAGACGTCGAGGTCGAGCTCGAGGTCGGCAATCCGCATCGCGGTGGAGGCTACTGTCGCTGCCGGACCGGTCCGACGCCCATCGTCTGTCGGACATCGATCATCGTGTCGGAGGCGATCGCGCGGGCCTTCTCGGCGCCGGCGGACAGGATCCGCTCGAGCTCCCCCTCGTCCGAGCGCAGCTCGTGATAGCGCGCCCGGACCGGCGCCAGGTACTCCACCACCGCGTCGCCCACCGCCTGCTTGAACGCGCCGTAGCCCGACCCATCGAACGTCTGTTCGACCTGTTCGGGTGCGATGCCGCGGACCGCCGCGAGGATGTCGAT
>JAFAZZ010000562.1 GCA_019239375.1 Solirubrobacterales bacterium
GACGACTACCCGGTCGAGCGCTACCTGCGCGACGCCCGCGTCACCACCCTGTACGAGGGGACCTCACAGATCCAGAAGCTGATCATCGGGCGTGCGTTGACCGGAGTGAACGCGCTCGTGCCTGCGTGAGCGGCGGGGGCGTGCCGGCGCAGCCGCCCGGAGTCGATCCCCCCCGCCCCCCGGGGGTGGATTCTCTCCGCACCGCCGCGGTCGATCATCCCCGCACCGGCGGGGTCGATCCTCCCCGTACCGTCGGGGTCGCGGGCGCCGGCACCATGGGCTCCGGGATCGCCCAGGTGGCGTGCCTCTCCGGGGCCCGAACGCTGCTGCACGATCCGGTCTCCGAAGCTCTGGACGCGGGCCTTCAGCGGATCAGGGCCCAACTCGAGCGCGGCGTCGAGCGCGGCCGGCTGGGGGCGTCCCGCGCCGAGCAGGCGAGCGCGCGCCTTGAGGCGGCGCCGGCACTCGAGGACCTGTCCGACTGCCAGCTCGTGATCGAGGCTGCGCCCGAGCGCCTCGAGCTCAAACGTGAGCTGTTCGCGCGGCTGTCTGATGGGATCGTCTCCGACGATTGCGTGCTGGCCACGAACACCTCCTCGCTGCTCGTGACCGCGATCGCCGGCGCGGCCAAGCGGCCCGAGCGTGTCGTGGGGATGCACTTCTTCAACCCACCTCCGCTGATGCGCCTGCTCGAGGTGGTCGCCGGCGAGGAGTCCTCAGAGGGGGCGCTCGAGCTCGCCCGCGCGGCGGGAGAGGCGATGGGAAAGCACGTGATCATTGCCGCCGACGGCCCTGGCTTTCTGGTCAACCGGTGTAACCGCCCGTTCGGCCTCGAGGCGCTCAAGCTCCTCGAGGAGCGTGTCGCCGCAGTCGCTGAGATCGACCGCATCTGCCGCATGGCCGGCGGATTCAGGATGGGACCGTTCGAGCTGATGGACCTCGTTGGGGTGGACGTGGGTCTCGACGTCTCGCGATCGTTCTACGCGCAGAGCTTCGGCGAGCCCCGCTGGCGTCCCTCCCCAATCGCCGTCAAGACGGTGGCGGCCGGCCGGCTCGGCCGGAAGTCTGGACGCGGGTACTACGACTACTCGGATAAATCTGGCCCACCCCCCCAGCACCGGCCGCCGGACCCCGAGCCGCTCTCCTCCGGAGGCGGCGACGGCTTGATCGTGATCGGCGGCAGCTCGCCGCTCGCCCTCGCTCTGGCCGATGCCGCCTCCGACGCCGGTTGGGAGATCGCCTTCCCGGAGGACGCGCAGGATCTCCGAGCGCCCTTCCTGATCCTCGACGTCGGCTTCGGCGAAGACGCCGACCTACCGCTCCAGGGCGGCCCGCAGGCGATCTGCTGCGCGCAGGGCTCGCTCGCCGCGCTCGACCCCGGGGGCAGCGCAGTCGGCTTCCACGCGCTGCCGCCGCTCGAGGAGGCCAGCCTGGTCGAGCTGACGCGCGGCCCTGAGAGCACCGAGTCGGCCGCGTCGGCCGCCGAACGTTTCTTCGCGACAATCGGCAAGCACACCGCATGGGTGGCCGACGCGCCGGGCCTGGTCCTCGGCCGGATCGTCTGCCAGGTCGTCAACGAGGCCGCGTTCGCTGTGGCCGAGGGCGTGGGGAGCGCCGCCGACGTCGACGCCGGGATGCTCCATGGCCTCAACTACCCGCGCGGGATCCTCGCCTGGGCCGACCAGATAGGGCTTGATCACGTCCTCGCCGTGCTCGACGGGCTGTATGAAGAGCGACGGCAGGAGCGCTACCGCGCCTCACCACTGCTCCGCTCCCTGGTGATGTCCGGCCGGCTGGGCCGCCAGACCGGCGAGGGATTTTTCCCGCACGATCCCTGACGCCGGGAGACTCGGCACGCGCCTATCCCGGGAGCTCTGGCGCTCGGGCCGCCGGTAGGGGTGGCCTGCGGCGAGCCGCCTTCGCACTGGTTCTCTCGTCGGATCGGCCATTATCCTGCGCGCGCATGAAGCTGACTGGCTCGTTGCCAGATTCTCCACCCATGCCGATCCCCCGCGATCCTGCGAAATCGACTTGGACCGGTCGTCGCCGTCGCCTCGTTCGGCTCGTCATCGCGACGCTGGCGATCGTCGGCAGCGCGGCGTCTGCGACGGTCCCGGCAGCGACCGCCGGCGGCACCCAGCCCGGGCAGCGACGTGAGCACCAAGCCCGGGCCGCCAGCGGGTGCGCCGGCGCCAACGCACCGGTCCGGACCACCTCGCCCGCTCTCCTGCGCAGCGCCGTCGTGTGCCTGATCAACCAGCAGCGCGCCCTCCGTCACCTTCCGCCGCTTCACGCGTCGGCCTTGCTCAACCGCTCCGCACAGAACTGGACGGACGTGATGGTCCGTACCCACCAGTTCACACACGGCGCCAACTTCGCGGCCCGGATCTCCGCGACCGGGTATGCCTGGCGCGCCGCCGGCGAGAACATCGCCACCGGCTACGGCACCCCTCACGCGGTCGTCCGCGGCTGGATGGCCAGCGCCGGGCACTGCGAGAACATCCTCAACCCCACCTACCGAGACGTCGGAACCGGCGTCGATGCCCATCCCGTGAGCGGATTTTCGACCGGAGGCGCGACCTGGACCCAAGACTTCGCGCTGGGGGTGAACCAGTCGCCGCCGTCGCACAACTTCGGTCCGGCCGGCGGTTGCCCGTATTAGCCAGCGAATGCGTCAGGCCGAGGCCCCCGCCGCAGCCTCGGCGATCTCCGCCTCGCTCAACGGAAACGGCGTGTCCCGCAGGTACCACTCGGCGTCGAGCGCGCCCTGACAGCCGGATCCCGCGGCGGTGACGGCCTGGCGGTAGGTGTGGTCGACAAGGTCGCCGGCCGCGAATACGCCCGGAATGCCGGTCAGCGTCGAGCGACCCTTGGTCACCACGTAGCCGGCGGCGTCCGTCTCGACCTGACCGACGACAAGCTGCGACTGCGGTTCGTGCCCGATCGCGATGAACGCCCCGGTGACCTCGAGCTCGCGGCTCGAGCCGTCCGCCGTGTTGCGAAGCCGGGCCACGCTGAGCGAGCCGTTCTCGCCGCTGAACTCCTCCACGACGTAGGGCGTGAGCCATTCGATGTTGGGGATGGCACGGGCCCGCTCGAGCATGATCCTGGACGCCCTGAAGTCGTCGCGGCGGTGCACGATGGCCACCTTCGCCGCGAACTTGGACAGGAACATGGCCTCCTCCATCGCGGAGTCGCCGCCGCCCACGATCAGGGTCGGGGCCTGCCGGAAGAAGGCGGCGTCGCAGGTCGCGCAGTAGCTGACCCCACGGCCGGCGAGCTCGGCCTCTCCCGGGACGTCGAGCTTGCGATGCTGTGCGCCCATGGCCAGGATCAGCGCGCGCGTCACGTACAGCTGATCGCCCGTCCACACCTTGTGCAGCCCGCCCTCGCGGGAGACCTCGATGCGCGTCGCGTCGTCGGTCTCGAGCCGCGCCCCGAACCGCTCCGCCTGGGTGCGGAAGTGTTGCATCATCTCCGGGCCCATGATCCCGTCGGGGAATCCCGGGTAGTTCTCCACGTCGGTGGTCTGCTGGAGCAGACCGCCCCAGGCGAACCCTTCGATCACGAGCGGCTCGAGGTTGGCGCGTGCGGTGTACAGCGCGGCCGTGTAGCCGGCTGGTCCGCTGCCCACGATGATCACGTTCTCTATGCGCTGCTCTGTCATTTTCACTTCATAAAGTATAGCGACGTACCGGCGCGACCCTCGCTCAGGACACGGGTTCCGACGCCTCACGCAGTATCCCCGATGGCTCCGCGTTCCAGCGCTGCACCGTGCGCCGAAGTTGCAGGTACGCGACGGCGCCGGGGATGGTGGGCAGCCAGAAGGCGAACGCCCGGTAGGCGAGCACCGCGACGATGGACAGTTCGACGTCGACGCCGAACGCGGTGAAGGCCCCAATCATGCCTCCGTCGACGCCGCCGATTCCGCCTGGGAGCGGGAGCGTGTTCGCGAGCATCCCGACGAAGTAGGACATCACGATCACGCCCTTGGGCGGCGAGGCGCCGAAGGCGTGGAAGCAGGCCCACAGCACCGCGATGTCGAACGCCCACCAGGCGCCGGCCCCGACTACGCTGGGGTTGTGCTCGCGCAGCAGGTCGATCGCGGTGCGCACGCCGCTGGCCGCGGTCGCCGACCCGGCGGCCACGCGGTAGCCGAGTCGGGCCACGAGGTGCCGGCTGGCCGCCCAGGGACCGGCCATCCGCCCCACGTCACTGGGCAGCATCGAGATGCCCAGGAACAGCACGATCACTACCGCGCCGAATATCGCCGGTACCACCGTGATCGCGAACGACCCTCCGCCGGGGATCACCCCGAGATACAGGCCAACTCCGTCGATCACGAGCGTGACCATGTACACCCCGTAGAGAAGGGCGAGGAACGCAATCATGCGGCAGGCGACCGTCCGCGCCGGCATGCCCGAACGGCGCACCGCCCAGGCCGTCAGCGCGATCCCGCCCGCTCCGGCCGCCGCGAACAGCCTCGTGGCGGCCAGGCTGGCCATCGTGATCTGGTAGCTCGCGGTCCAGTCGATACGCGACTCGCCGCGGATGAACACGCCTCGGAACAGCACGACGTAGCCGAGGAACGAGCAGATCTCGAGCACAAAGGCCAGGCCGAACCACCACCCGTTGCCGTGCTGGATCCGGTTCCACGTCTCGTGCAGCCCGACCAGCTTGGGCAGCACGAAGTACAGGAACGCCAAGGCCGAGGCGACGAACACGAGCGTGGCCAGGACGCGGCCGCGCGTCAGGCGCAGGCGCGGCATCTCCTCCCCGCCTGACCCGTTGCGCGCGGCCATCCCGCTCGTCTGCCCTCGCGATGGGCTCGCCGGCCCGGCCACTACGCCGCCGCGCGCGACTCGAGGGCCTGCAGTGCCGACGAAACGCGCCCGTACGCCGGCACCAGGCGTGGCGCCGCCACGCGCACCCCCTCGGCCAGGGCCGCCCCTCCGATCAGGTCGACCGCATAATGCTCGCCGAGGTAGACCAGGGCCACACCCAAGGTGGCGGCGTAAGCCCATCCCACGGCACCGGCCACCGGGCCAATCTCGGAGAGCAGGTGCGCGCCCATAAGTGACGTGGCAAAGTGCAACGACGGCATGGCGGCAAGCGGATTTCCTCCGAGGACATCGTAAAGGGCGCCCCAGCGGTCGCCCCAGAATTGCTCGCCGTACTCGATCATCATGCGACGGACGCGGAGCGGCACCCCGTCGTCCAGACGCCCCCGCGCCGCGGCGTACCAGGGCGGCGCCGTCGGGATTGCCCAGTAGAACACGGCGCCCACGTCGAACACCCCGTACATCCGCGCCGCGGCGCCCGGGAATCGATCGGGTGCCCGCCACAGCACGTAGGCGACCGTGGCGTGCGGCACCGCGAACCACATCCAATGGCACCAGACCAGCACGCGCTCGAACCGGTTGACCGCGCCGGGGACGGAGAACGCTCGCTGTAGGCGCAGCGTCGGCGGCACCCCGAGGCCGATCGCGCGGTCGATCGCGATCGGGTAGTCGACCAGCACCCGCTCCGCCAGCCGCTCCGGATCGTCGTTGGGCATCTCATAGGCGCCCAGGTAGGCCCACATGTTCAGTGTGCCCACGGCCACATCGCGCGCCCGCGAACGAGGAACCGCCACGCACAGCGCAACTGGAGCCAGGCCGGCGCCCACGAGGACCACCGGCCGGGGGATCCCGACACGGCGGCGCAGCGCGGGCAAGGCGATCCCGGTCGCGACGAGGACCCAAGCCGTCGCTCGAATGCCCCTCGATGCGCGCAAGGGCGGCGAGTATATGACGTGCCCGCCGTGGCCCCGGCGACCGTGCCGGCCCGGCGGGGGGGTGGCCCCGGCGACCGCGCCAGCAGCGGCGGGGCCGTGGTCCCGGCGACCGCGCCGGTCCGGCGGCGTCGTGGCCCCGGCGACCGCGCCAGCACCGGCGGGGCCGTGGTCCCGGCGACCGCGCCACGGCGGCATCCGACGACGCTCCGCACCCGCTCTCGCGGCGGGTCCAAGCCGAGAGCAGCCGAGCTAGAATCCCGCGCCTTGCGACCCCACGCCTCCGACGCCAAGCGCCGCCGGCGCCTCTCCCGGCTGCTGAGCGCAGCACTCGCGTCGTGCGTCCTCGTCTTGCTGGTCCTGGCGCCGAGCGCGTCCGCGAACCTGCTCACGCCCAAGGCGGGTGGCTCGCCGAACGCCGACCAGATCCACTCGCTCTACACCATCATCCTGTACATCGCGGCGGTGGTGTTCGTGGGCGTGGAGGCGACCCTGATCTACTCGGTGTACAAGTTCCGCGCCAAGAAGGTCCGGGTGGCGGCGCAGATCCACGGCAACACGCGCCTGGAGATCGGCTGGACGGTCGGTGCCGCGCTGATCCTGGTGATCCTGACCGTGGTCACGTTCGTCAAGCTGCCGAGCATCATCAATCCCCCCAACTCCACCGCGCCGTTCCTCGAATCGGCCTTGACCCAGCCGACGCCCCCCAACGGTAAGCGGCTGACGATTTGCGTCCAGGGGCGGCAGTTCATCTGGCGCTACGTTTACGGAGCCGCCTGCGAGAGCAACCCGTACGCGCCGAAGCTTCCGTACTCCTACGAGGAGATGTACGTCCCGGCCGGCGTCACCGTGGTGCTCAGCATCACCGCGGTGGACGTGATCCACTCCTGGTGGGTGCCGTCGCTCGGCGGCAAGGTCGACGCGGTGCCCGGCTACACCACGTATACCTGGTTCCAGGCGCGCGGCCCCGCGCTGTACCACGGCCAGTGCGCGCAGCTGTGCGGCCGCCAGCACGCGTTCATGACCGCCCGGGTAGACGTCATGTCTCCCAGCGACTACCAACAGAGGATCGCCCAGCTCAAGCAGGAGATCGAGAAGGCCAACTCGCAGGTGACCTTGCTGCGCGCCTATCTGACCAAGACAGGAAACCTCTAGGAGACTGCCCATGTCCGTGACCACAGCTCCGGCGGCCAGAGCGGTTCCCCAGATCACCACCCGCGAGGTGACCGCGCCGCGCCAGACCAAGCGCTGGCTCGACTGGGTGACGACCACCGATCACAAGAAGATCGGGATCATGTACCTGGTCACCACGTTCGTCTTCTTCTTCCTGGGCGGCGTGGAAGCGCTGATGATGCGCGTCCAGCTCGGAGAGCCGAACAACACGCTGCTGAGCGGCGAGCGCTACAACCAGCTGGTCACTCTCCACGGAACGACGATGGTCTTCCTGTTCGTGGTGCCAGTGATGGCCGGGTTCGGCAACTACTTCGTGCCCCTCATGATCGGCGCGCGCGACATGGCCTTCCCGCGCCTCAATGCCCTGTCCTATTGGCTGCTGCTGCTGGGCGGGATCGTCTTCTACGTCACCCTCTTCTACCACCCGCCCGAGGCGGGCTGGTGGAGCTACCCGCCCCTTTCCGAGATCCAATACTCGCCCAGCGGCGGACAGGACGCCTGGATTTTCCTCATCCACCTCACCGGCGTCTCCTCCCTGCTCGGCGCGATCAACTTCTACGCGACGATCGTCAACATGCGCGCGCCCGGGATGAGCTGGGGCCGCCTGCCCCTGTTCGTTTGGGCGATCCTGGTCTACGCCGTACTCCTGATCATCGCGCTGCCGCCGGTGGCCGCCGCCGTCACCATGCTGCTGACCGACCGGCACTTCGGGACCCACTGGTTCGATCCGACCGCCCACGGCTCCCCCGTGCTGTGGCAGCACCTGTTCTGGTTCTTCGGGCACCCCGAGGTCTACATCATGGTCTTGCCCGGCTTCGGGATCATCTCCGAGGTCATCCCGGTCTTCTCGCGCAAGCCGATCTTCGGCTACAAGGCGATCGCCGCCTCGACCGCGGTGATCGCCTTCCTGGCCACGCTGGTGTGGGCCCACCACATGTTCGTCTCTCCGATTCCGATCGTCGTGCTCGGCTTCTTCATGCTGAGCTCGTTCCTGATCGGCGTTCCAACCGGGGTGAAGATCTTCAACTGGATCTCCACCATGTGGCGAGGCTCGCTGGTCATGACCACCGCGCTCTACTACGCCGCCGGCATGATCGCGATCTTCCTCCTGGGCGGGATCACCGGGATCTTCCTCGCCGTGTTCCCGGTCGACTGGCAGCTCAACGACACCTACTTCGTGGTCGCCCACTTCCACTACACGATCTTCGGCGGCGCCATCTTCCCGGTGCTGGCGGGGCTCTACTACTGGTTCCCGAAGATGACCGGC
>JAFAZZ010000036.1 GCA_019239375.1 Solirubrobacterales bacterium
AGCCCGCCAAAGCACATCGCGTAGCAGGTGGCGAGCAAACCGGCCATTGATCGGGATGCGCCGACGGTGGCCAGCATGCTCGGCAACGCGCTCACAAGCACCGTCACCCCGAGCACGTCGACCGCCTGGACAGCACATAGCACCGCCACTGCGATCCGCTCATCACAGCGTCCAGGTATGTCGCCAACCATCTTCAACGTTGAAGACTTCATCGTTGAAGTACATTCCCGTCGATGGCCCTTAACAAACCGCCCCGACGCCTCACCCTCCACGACATCGCCTCCGAGCTGGGAGTGTCAGCCAAGACGGTCTCCAACGCCTATCGTCGCCCCGACCAGCTTTCCCCACGACTACGTGAGCAGGTGCTCGAGACCGCCGCCCGTCTCGGCTACCCCGGACCGGACCCCGTCGCGGCCGGGCTGCGCCGCGGCCGCGTGGGCGCAATCGGGATCGCCTACGCCAACCAGCTTTCATACGCCTTTGAGGATCCCGTCGCCGTCGAGCTGCTCGCCGGGATCACCTCCGTCGCCGAAAATTCCGATGCCGGCCTGGTGCTGCTGTCGGGATCCGCGACACACGAAAGCCGCGCCTCGACCCTGAGCCACGCGGTCATCGACGGGCTCATCATCAACTCGCTCGCGGCCGATGACCCGTTGCTGCCAATCGCGATCGCGCGACGGCTTCCGCTCGCCGTGATCGACCAGCCCGACCCCACCCGCCTCGCCGAGCTAGGCGCCCCGAACAGCCCGTGGATCGGGATCGACGACCACGCCGGCGCCGCGACGGTCGTCCAACACTTGCTCTCGCTCGGTCACCGCCGCCTCGCGGTCCTGGCCTTCGGCCTGCATCGCAGGCCAACCCGCGGATTCGTCGATGAGCGCTCCCAGGCCACCGCCGCATATGCCGTGACTCGACACCGCCTTGCCGGCTATCGCCAGGCAGCCGCGCGTGCCAGCGTGAACTGGGCTTGCGTGCCGGTCTTCCAGGGCACGGACAGCACGATCGCCGAGGGCGAAGCGGGCGCCGTCGCCGTGCTCGCCACCACACCGCGCCCCACAGCTGTCCTGTGCCTCAGCGACCGGCTGGCCGAAGGTGCGCTAAGAGCCGCTGCACGCCTCGGACTCCGCGTCCCCGAGGACCTCTCAATCGCCGGGTTCGACAACGCGCCATCCGCGGCCGATCTCGAGCTCACCACCATCAGCCAACCCAGTCGACACAAAGGCGAACTGGCTGCCGCTGCACTGCTCCGCCTGCTCGAAGCATCCCCAGTCGACCCGCTACAGACCTTACCCACCGAACTCATCGTCCGCGGCACAACCGGCCCCCCGGCAAACGCCGAGCTTGCACCTGACCGACCGCCGCGCACGTAGGAACGCAACAGCACCCACCACCCGCGAGGTCGTCTTCCCTCATCATCGCCACAAACGTGCCCCCCGCGCGCTGGACAGGTTGGCCCGACTGACGGCTTGGAGCGCTAGCTGAAGGGCCCAACTCCGCAGGCACCAGAGCGGTCACGACCGAACCGAGACCACCGCCGGCGCTCCGGGCGTCGGCGGGTAGCGCTGGCCCGGTCGCCGGCGTCGTCGCGCCCGCCGCAAGTCGGTTGCCGACACCGTCGGACCCATTGTGTCCGCAGCCCAGAACTGGTCGGCGGCGCCAGCCCGGCTGGATGACGCCCCGGGCGCGAAATTGAGGTAGCTGATCTCGGGGGGACGCCTGGTTTGCTTGATGCAAACTCGGCGCCCTTGCTCCTCCTCTGCGACGGCAGGCGAGGTGCGAGCGTGATCGTAGGCAGGGTCAGCTCGCAGCGACGGGCACTGCGGCTGCGTCCCCGCTTCGGGCCGTCTCTGAGTGGTTCCGGCTGTCACGTGAGGAGATCAACAATGTGGCTAGGATCGCCCCGGCGATGGCGAAGCCGGCGCCGACGAGGAACGCCCGGTCAAAACCCTTGGTCAAGGCGACCGAGGCGTTGTGGACGCCGGAGTGGAACAGGCTCTGGGTGTGGCTGTTGGCGATCGTCGCGAGGATCGCTAGCCCGAGTGCGCCACCGACCTGCTGCGAGGTGTTGATCAGGCCCGAGGCGAGCCCAGCCTCGTGCGGCTCGGTTCCGGTGACCGCGGCGATCGTTACTGGTACGAACGCGAACCCAAGTCCGGCCGCGGCGAGCAGCGAAGGGCCGAGGATGTCGGCGCTGTAGGCGCCACCGGTGCCCGGCACCTGGGAGAACCAGAGCAGCGCGCCGGCGATCAACAAGAGGCCGGCGATCAAGGGCGGCTTGAAGCCGAAGCGTGTTACCAGCTGGGAGGCGGCTCCCGCCGAGAGGATGATCCCGACCGCGAGCGGCAGGTACGAGATCCCGGTTTTGATCGGCGAGTAGTGCAGGACGTTCTGGAGGTAGAGCGAGATGAAGAAGAACATCGAGAACAGCGACATGCCGATCAGCAGCCCGACGATGTCCGCACCGCGCAGCGTGCGCAGG
>JAFAZZ010000202.1 GCA_019239375.1 Solirubrobacterales bacterium
AATCTGTCTATCGAGCAGGTCGCAAAGAGCAGCCCAGAGAACCTCGGCGACATCGTCGCCTTCACCAGTGACCTACTGGCCGGCGGCAAACGCGCCGGTGAGGTCCACCTCGCGGCGGTTGGCGTGGACCGGTACAAGCACCTAAGCCAGGCGACCGGAACCGTCACTCTTCCACGCGGAACCATCACCTTCGTCGGCCTCGTCTCGCAACTGAACAACTCGACGCTTGCCGTTGTGGGCGGCACCGGCGCCTACGCGGCCGCCCACGGCACGCTGACGGTGGCGACCAACGGGCAAAGCAACACCGTCACGATCAAACTCGGCTAATACTCGAAGTGCCAAACCGCTACACCTGAGAGAGACTCCAGCCACCAAAGGCCCCACGCGCAAGCCGCGCAGGCTATAACCGGGTCATGCACGGCGCCCGACCCGGGCGAGCCTCACGACCATCGCGCCAGATCCAGGCGGGATTCCCGAGTAGCGCAGACTCACCGCGCTGCTCGGGAACCCCTACTCTCAGACGAAAAGCCTGGATCGGGAGCCCGGCGGTGCCACCACATCATGCCGCTGCGCCACCTACCAATGTCAGCCTGAACACCGGTTCCGCACGGCTGCCCCGTTGCTGCGCGCGCTCCCCGAACCGTCCCGAGTTTGATGAGGGTCGCGAGAAACACGCGAACGGCCGGGCCGAACTACTCGGCTACATCCCCGTCAACGCGCAGACGCATGGCTAGCATGGATAGTCGCGATAGCGCCTTCACCCTGCGAGTCTCGAGCGAATCGTCCCGGTCCCTGAGCGCAACGCTGGAACACGGCTCGCAGCTTGCTACAGGACGCGCATGGCGAAGCGGAAGAGTCGCACGTCAGCGCCGCTCTGACCCGCACGAGCACCGCTGCGACCGCCGGACCTCGCTGGGCTAGCAATCCGGCGGTGTCGCGAATCAACCGGGGACTCCGGCTTTGACATGGCAACCCGGCGTCTGGTCCAGCGCTCTCCCTCGGGACGGCATCGCAGAAGCTCGTCGTCAGCTCGGCGGTCTCCCGCTCGGCCAGCAAAGCAGCCACCTGCGAACCAACCAGCGCACTGTCCCTACCGGACAGCGTCAGCGACGCGACCGCCCGACGCCCGCGTGGCTGCTGTGCGCGGCCAGCGGTAACGCCAGCCGCCCAAGCCGCGGATGCGAAATGTCGCCCTGCCAGTGGCCCGGGCGAGCGGGGACGGCCCGCGGAAGCGATCGTCCGCCAGGGGTCCGCTGGCGGCAAGACCTGGAGGATCGTTACCCGGGGCCACGAGCAACGGTCTCTCGAAGCGCCCGGCGGTCTGGTCGGTACGTTCGGACATCACCGGGGGAGACTCCACCAGAGGCGCGAGCAGCTCGGCGCCCGGGGCGAGTCGCGGCTGCGATGGGTGAGTGTTTACCGCGTTGTCGTCACGCGCGACGAGGACCACGGCGGGCCGACCTCGTCGCGGCGTCTATCCCGGTCACCGGAGGCACAATCGCGTTTCAGGAGTTCACCGCTGATGCAATCTGGCCTTACACATCCAAGTAACCCCATGTGACTGGCCGAGTGTCCTAGTCGCTCGGCACAGGCCACCGTGCGCGTATCGCTCGGTCCGCGTCGAAGATGCGGCGGAACTCTGGGTCTTCGATACAGCGACGAACGGCCGCCCGGAGCACGTCTTGTACGAGCGCAACCTGCGCGAGGAAGCGGCGCTCGTCGTCATCGACTGGGCCTTCAGCGATGCCCGCCCCTTCGTGCCCCGCGCGCTCGGAGCCAGCCGAGAACAGACGCACATGCGTTCCGTGAACCCACTCCGAGCGCGCCACGTAAGCGTTGCGGCAGAAGTCATCGTCCACGCCCTCGATTCCCAACTCTGAGGAGAGGGCCGTTACGCGATGCTTGAACTGCCTCGTTGCTCCGGCGCTCTCCTGAGTCTTGAGCAATGCCTCCAGTCCGCTGACCAGGATCGACAGCGCGAGGTCACCGAACATCAGCCAGGACGCCCACTCGGCACGCCACAAGGCCCTGCCCACACGCGAGTCGAGCGCGGGCGGGGCTCTCCAATACGCCGATAGCAGAGCAGCCAGTTCCCGACCCTCGGCGGCATCGAGCCACTCTCGATCCTGCCGGAGTCGATAGACGTGCTTGCTCTCGCCTGTGACCGCATACATGACGGTCTGCTCGCCATCCGCGTAGTCCGTGATGCGGGCCGCGAACTCGGTCGAGTAGTTGTTGTCCCGAACAAGCCGAGATAGGGTCAGCGCGTCCCAGAGCGCTCGATCCTCGTCCCATCCAAAGGGGTGCCAAGCAGCTTCTTCTGGATCGACATCGCGCATGAGCGAATAGCGCTGGTTGTCGTGGCGGATCGGCTTGAAGTAATGGCCGCGTGGGATGCACGCGTTCACGAGAAGTTTCGCGTCGTCCGCGCTGAGTCTGTCGATCCGGACCCGGCGTCCAACCTCAACGGATCCGGGAGTCCCGATCTGCTCGCGAGCCTCGTAAGCCCCGGCGATTGGCGGGTGGGCTGCGAACTCGTGGGTCGAGACGTCGTCGGGAGCCGCGCACATGATCACGTCCCGGACCTGCGCCACCGGGGCGGACGTAGGCCGACCAGCGAAGAACTCGCGAGGGAGATTCGCGCTGAACAAGTCACGACCGAGCATGGCGTGAGTCTCTCCGATTCGGCCCGCGTCGATGCACTTCGCCCGAGCCCCATCATTGCCGAGGGCCCGGATTGCGTGGCCGGTACGGACGATCGCTTCGCCAGCCATCGCGCTGCGTGCATGGCGATTGCTTTGGCGACGTTCGGCGCGTCTGCCGAACCTGGTCGGGCGAGGCCCCTGCTCACGTGCGCGATCGCTGTGCTAAGCCACGTCGCGAGCTCCCCTTGGGTCTGCGGCCTTTAACTAGAATTCGGTAACAATGGCCAGGTTAGAAGAGATCGTCGAACACGTCGACCGGCGGCTTGAGGAACTGCGCGAAGAGTCAACCCGGCTTCACGCGGCACTCGAAGCACTGGGCCGCGACGATGCTTCAGCCAACCGCCGCCCGCGCTCGGGCCGTACAGCGAAGCCTGCCGTGAAGATCGTCGGCCTCGGTGACCCCGCCAAGCCAACCAGCGGCTCCGCGGTTACCCTCACCGAACCCAACGCTGTGGGCGCCGATGACGCCAACCACGACCCTCCGGTGGAACGCGCGATTCGCCAACTGCGGCAAGAACTTGCCGGGGGACTGCGCGGCTAGGAGCGGCGACGGTGATGTCTGCAGAACGTCGGGCGGCACCAGCAGGATCGAGATCCTCTTTCGAGGACGGCACTGAGGAGCACGCGCGCTCCGATGCGCCATGCTCCGGTTAGATGCGCGCCGTACGACAGGGGCACCCGACTGTAGGGTGGCACCGTGTCGCGGGCGCCAGGACGAGGTCCAACTACGCTTGTCCGGTTTGCGATAGCGCGATGGTCACCGAACGCGAGGGGGCAGCCGGGGCGGCGTGACCGCGTTCGTGGCAATCCAACAGCCCGATGCCGTACCAAAGCAGCAGCGCGGCGTCTGACGTAAGCCTCGCGCCGGTCGCCTCGCGCATCATCCGGTCGATGCAGCCGTCCGCGGCGCGCGCCGAGACAGCTGAGTGGGTCGCCGAGAAGGAACGCAGTGGTCGCCTCGCCGCACTGCTCAGATTCGTCCATCTCGGGAGCCAGGTCAGCGGCCGAGCGCGCTCCCGCTCACCGAGGCGACGCAGTCGCCGCGTCCCGCGTTGGCCGCGCGAGGCAGGCGCGGATGCTCATCGCGGGACGAACGCAGGGGCCGCTGCGTTGCTGGATCCGGCCCAGAGGAGAAGCCCGCTGGCCCCCGGGTCGGAGCGGCCGAGATTTCTGGTGTTCGTGAAACCGGGAGTGAGCTGGTGCACGCTGGAGACTCACCTTGGCCGCGAGGCGCGGGGCGTCTCCGGCTCGTCTTTGCCGTTGAGGGGCGAGGCGCGTAGGCAGATGGCGGACGGACCATGTCGGGCGCCGCGCCGCGGTTCATGGGGCGATTTGATGCCAGCTTCCCGAAGGGAGCTCTGCGTGCTTCGGTCGATCATGAGACCGCGCGCACACCGCGAGCGGCGATTACCCGATGTACGTCGTCGAAGTGAACGACCACTGCCTCGAGCAGTTCGCTGGGCACACCGGCGCCAGCTATGTCTCGCCACCGCAGCGCGCGGAGTGCAAGCGCTGACCGGTGGTGCGTATGCTGCTTGGATCCCCGCGCGTACAGCTCGCCGTCGAGAACAGTCCCCAGCGGTGTGCGATCGCCGGGGGACCAGCGCACGATCGCGCTTCATCACACCCGTCCGACGGTCAGCTCGGGCGCTCGAGCGGGAGTTTCGCCGGTCAGAGCACTTCGGGGCTCCGAGGCGTCTCGCATTCTCAGCGCGCGACGCGTTGCGGAGACCGGACGAGTGAGGGGTGTGAGAAAAAGTCACAAACCAGGAAAAATTGTGACCTATTCCCAGGGTTGTGTCGGAGACGTTAGGCACGTGACGTCAGTGTTGCGACCCGGTCTCTTCGCCTGGGGCTACCGGTGGCATGAGAGATGTCTAATTGACCGACGTCTGTTCCCTCTTGACTCCAGGCGTGGTGGGCGGTAGGAGTGGGTCACTAAGAGGCGCGCAGCCATATGTCAGTGTAGGAGTCTAGTACAACGCGTTAGCGCGTTGCCGGAGGAGAGGTGGGCATATGAGACACGTCAGGATCCGGCATCCTCGGATTGCCGTGGCGACGGCGGTTGTTGCGGCGTTGGCGGTCGCCGCGCCGATTGTGATGGCGCAGATTAGCGGCGACCCCTTTGTGCGCCACGATGTGCCTGGGCCGTGCTTCGGCTGCGCGACGACGTCGGCGCAGAACCCGGTGGAGGAGATCAAGCAGCTCGGCGTAACGGGTTATGCCGACCCGTTGGAGGTGCAGCCGGGCCAGACCGTCAACCTCCACGTCAGCAGCGATGCGGGGAACTACAGCTCCAACATCGTGCGCGTGTTCAATCTGGACAACAACCCGAGGGGCCCGGGCATCAAGGTGCAGGTGATGCCGAGCCCGTCCAACGGCGTACATATGGGCACGCACTACGATCAGCCCCTGGGCTCGTACGTGGACGTCCGAAGCTCCCGCGCGCTGCAGGTCGGCCGGAGCTTCACGATCACCGCCTGGATCGCCCCGACGACGATCCCCGGCACCGACTACAACCAGATTGCGACGGTGTGGAGTCCCACCTCCACTCATCAGCCCCAGGGGATCGTCTCGAAGTGGTCGGGCGCCCGCGGCTACGGGCTCGTGATCGACCAGAACGGGGCGCTGGCGCTGCGGCTCGGCAACGGCAGCAGCACGGCGGAGATCAGCACAGGCACGAAGCTGCGGCCGTGGGTGCCGGCGCTGCCTGGCGGGACGTCGTATATCCCGCCGGGCCAGCACGGCGCGGCCGACGTCTCGTTCGGTGAGCTGACGGGGACCAACTCGACCTGGTACTACGTCGCCGCGAGCTACAACGCCAGCACCGGCCGGGTCACGCTCCTTCAGGATCCGCAGAACGCCATCGTCGACCCGACGCGGGTCAGCACGCAGTCGACGACCACCGTCGGCCGGGTGGCCTCGAACCCGGCGCCGCTGCTGATGGCCGCCGGATCGCTGAACCCGAACGGCACCGTGAACGAGCCCTACAACGGCAAGATCGACAACCCGCGCATCTATGACCAGGCGCTCAGCCCGGCGCAGATGCGCCAGATCGAACAGGGCGGCGGCCCCGCGCCGACGGTGGCCTGGGACTTCACGCGTGACATACGCACAAACGTCGTCGATGACACCTCGAACTCGGCCGCGCTGACCGGGCACACCGTCAACCTGCCCGAGCGCGCGGTCACCGGCCACAACTGGCAGGGCTCGCTCAGCTACCTGACCGACCCCGGGCAGTTCGGCGGCATCTACTTCCACCAGGACGACATGGCCGACGCCAAGTGGCCGACAGCGTTCACCTACACGGTGCCCGCTAACGCCGAGAGCGGCGTCTACGCGGCGCAGCTGCAGGTCGGCAGTCAAAAATACTGGGCGTGGTTCTACGTGCGGCCGAAGAACTACACCCCGACGTCATCGGTCGCGCTCGTGTTCCCAACATTCAGCGAACTCGCGTACGGCGAGACCGGGCCAGGCCCGGCCACCTTCGGGAATGCGAGCGCGCAGTGCCTCTACTGCCGCCACGCCGACGGCAGCAGCTTCCAGTACTCCTCGCGCCTGCGACCGATCACTAGCCAACAGCCGCAGCCGCCGAACTGCGACGCCGCGTGCCTGATCGCCGCCAGCCCGTGGCAGTTCGTGGCCGACACGCACATCACCGACTGGCTGCACGCGAAGGGGATCAAGGTCGACATCATCACCGACCAGGACATCCACAACCAGGGGGCGAACCTGCTCGACCGCTACCGAGTGGTGATGACCGGCTCGCACCCGGAGTACATCACCGGGCGCGAATTTGCCGCGTTCCAGACCTACACGCACGACGGCGGCCGCGTCATGTACATGGGCGCTAACGGGTTCTACTGGGTGACCGGGGTGGACCCGACCGGAACGTTCATCGAGGTCAGACGCCGCGACGGCACCGAGGCATACCAGATCCCGCCCGGTGAGTCGATGATGACCACCACCGCCGAGGAGGGCGGCCTGTGGCGGTTCCGCGGCATGGCGCCACAATCGGTTGTAGACACCGGCTTCACCGCCCAGGGGTTCGACACCACCCGCCCGTACAACCGCATGCCGGACAGCACCCTCCCGCAGGCCGCGTTCATCTTCAACGGCATCGGCCCGAACGAGACGATCGGCGACTTCCCCTCGCTGCAGCTGAACGGCGGCAACGGGGCGGCCGGCGAGGAGATCGACCGCGCCGACAACGCGCTCGGCTCGCCGCCCAACACGCTGGTGCTGGCCCGCGCCACCGGCTTCTCAGATGCCTACCAGCTGGTCGTCGAGGAGGTCCACTCGTCCGACTCGCTCGAGGGCGGGACGGTGAACCCGCTCGTCTACGCGGACATGGCGTACAACAAGTTCATCGGAGGCGGCGCGGTCTGGGCCGCCAGCTCGATCTCCTACGCAGGAAGCCTCTACTACAACAACTACAACAACAACGTCTCTACGATCACCGGAAACGTGCTGCGGCAGTTCGACACTCCAGCCCCGCTGCCGTAGGCAGGAGCCCACGGACCCTCCGCGGCCACTTCGCATCAGCCCCGCACTGCTGGCGTAAGCGGTCACGGCGAGTGCATGAAGGCCGTCGAGCCGAACGCATGTGCCCCGACGGATTCGTTGTCCCACGCCGAGCGCGGTCGACAGCGTGCGCATGGCGGAGCTGATGCGGCGGGAACCGCCGCCGGACGCCGGCCTGGACCGCCACCTGGTGTCGCTGGAGCCTGGCGGCGCTGGCCGACCAGGCGTGCCCGACAGTGGGTCCGGCGATCACGCAGAACAACGGGCCGACCGGCAACGCGGCGCGCTCGGCCAGCCACGGCCCCAGTGCCGTCCACCCCCACGCGTCCATCCCGACCTGGCGACGATCGTTCTTCCCATGTCTGACCAGAATCGACCCGCGCTGTTCCTCCAGATCGGTCTCGATCAACGACAGCGCCTCATTGATCCGCAGCCCGGCCCGCCCCAGCACAACGATCAACCCGTTGATGCGATTGCCGTACCGGGCATGGGCAGCGTGGCGCATGACCGCGATGATCTCATCGACGTCGGCGGGTCAGCCGTAGCGCTGACCGTTGTTCCCCGGCGCCCTCCCGACGTGAAAGGCCGACAACGTCGCCGGCGAGCGGCGACGGCCGGCAGTATCGAGGACCTGCTGAGCAGAGGACATGGCTCCCTCCCTTGGAGAGCTGGACGTCTGCCCAACCAGCTCTATCCCCCGCGAGCCGTTCCATCGAGCACGCGATTTATGCCGAGCGCCGTCGCGAGGAACGCGATCCCGATCACGCACTACCGCATCCTGAGTAACAGCAGCTAGCCGCGACTCCTCGGCTCGTGGCAAACCAGCAGTCCGATGCGCTCCAGAAGCAATAGCGCGGCGTCCGAGCTCAGCCTCGCGCGGTTCGATTTGCACATCCTCCGGGCAAATGGAGCCGTCCCCCCGTGTGCGGCGAGACGGCTGAGTGCGTTGCGTAGGAGCAGCGCCGTCACGAGAGGCCGCGCGATCGCATTCACGCAGCAGAAGTCAGGGCGATGGCGGGTGCGGGACCGGTCCGCTTGATCGTTACCGGTTAGCACCGCGTCGTCGCGAGATTACGTTTGGTCGCCGATGCACTCGTGGAGCTTGCACTGGTCCGATAGGAGAAAGCGATCGCTCGATTCCTGGAGGGATAATCGGACGCTGGAGCGCCTGCTCGACGGTTGAAGTCGACGATTGCAGGCGGCCTGACTATTCCGAGCCGGGCCAGGTGGCGGTGGCGCAGCCGCCGTCGCCCTCCGGGGGCTTGGGGCCGCCGACGGCGATGACGTCGAGCCCGTCGGGCCCGGCCTCGAACGCTCGGACGACCTCGGGCGCGACGCGGATGACATCCCAGGTCCGGAGCTCTTGGGGCTCGTCGTCGAGCAGGATCCGGCCGGAGCCGGCGACAACCACGTAGGCCTCCTCCTGCTGTTTGTGGCTATGAGCCATCGGGCTGCGCAGGTTCGGGGCGTACCGAAAGAGACTCACCCCTAGGTCGCGAGAGTCCAGATGCTTACGGCCGAAGCGGCCCTCGAGTCCTTCCACCCGCCCGGCGACGGAGTCCTCGACCTCGAGCAGGTTGATCTTCGCAAAGCGGGACATGTGATCTCCTCGGCTGGGCAGCGAGTCGGTGTGGCGGGGCGAACCCTAGCTGTCGAGGCAGGCCATAGGGAGGCCGACGTGCGGAAGGTCGCCAGAGGAGTCGCGCGGCTTGAGGCGGCTGAACGAGAAAGACGTCCTGTGTCAACCTCGAGCGGGAATAGCGGCTGGCGGCATACCGTCAAGCGCTACGCGCTCGGCCCTGCGTGCCGCCGTTTCGGTGACGATCTTGCCGGCCATCCGCTGGGTGGCGATGAGGTCGGGCCGGGCGCCCGACGGGTGGGGAATGGTGACGGTCTCCTGTTGTTGGAGCCCGGTGTGTGAACTTGGGTCGTAGGGGGTGCGGGTTTGCCAGCAGCGCTAGATGATGCGGGCCCACGCGCGGCCGAGGGTGCGCAGGGCGCGGCGGTGGTTATGGCCGCGGGCTCGGGCGGCGGCGTAGCGATCAGCCGCCCACGGGTTCCATCTGCGCGAGCTTTGGGCGAGCGTGGCGATGGCGTTGCGCAGCCGCTTGTTGCACGCCCAGCGAAACGTCGCCTGCTTGCGTTTGCCAGATCTTTGGCGACTGGAGCCTGACCGCCGTCGGCGGCGATCGCGTCGCGGTGCGGGTAGCGCGCGCGGCAGTCGCCCATCTCCGAAAGGAGACTGGCGGCACACAGCACCGACTCGCGACAGCGGAAGAAGCTGCGGAAGATCTCGCCATCGAGATGGGCGTCGAGTGCCGCCGCGATTTCTGCCTCCAGCTCGGTGATGTGCGTGACCATCCTCT
>JAFAZZ010000216.1 GCA_019239375.1 Solirubrobacterales bacterium
GTCGACAGGATGCCGGAGGGTCAGCCCGCCGCCAGCCCGAAGGACCTACACGCCGGGTCGGACGTCACCGCCCCGCGCCTCAGGACGATGACACTGAGGATGCCGGGCGGAATCGGCCCCAAGGACGCCGCCGCAGGCGGCCCATTAACTACTACGGACGGAGCGTGGTCCCGACGAAGGTAAGCGCGCTCAGGCCGGCCAGCAGCACCCCGTTGACCCACAGGAGCGCCGTGAACGGTCGGCCGCGGACGTAGCGCGCGACCACGGTCACCGCGGGGAAGGCGGTGATCAGCAGCCGCGGCATCGGCGGGACGTATTCGGAGGTCATGCCGAGCCACGCGATTCCGAGTGTGTAGACAATCGCCTCGGCCGACATCTCGCGGCGGTTGCGGGCGATCAGGGCGAGCGCGACGATCAGGATCAGCGCCCCCACCAGGCCCACCAACAGGTTGAGGTTGATCGTGGGGTGGTTGAAGTGGCGCAGCGACATCTGGTCGGCGAGTTGCTCGGTCAGATGCGCGAGCGCGAACACGTCGGTCTTCTCCTTCCACCCGTCGTGCTGCGCGATCAGGCTCGCCAGCGGGCTGCCCGTCCGCAGCCACAGGAAGGCAGTGAACGCTGCCGCCCCGGACAGCGACAGGACGGGCGCCAGCAGGGGCCGCAGCCCCGCCCGGTTGCGGCGCAGCTCGAGCGCGGCCGAGACCGCGCACACCCCGACGAGTACGAGCGCTTGCGGTTCGCAGGCCGTGGCCATCCCGGCCAACGCACCGGCCAGGATCCAGCGGCGGCGCTGCAAGGCGAGGATGCAGCCAGCGGCCAAGGGGATCATGAGCCCCTCGGCGTAGACCATCGAGAACACCACCGAGCCGGGAAACAGGCAGAAGAGCAGCACCGCGCGCCGGGCCGCGCGCTCGCCCCACCACGCTTGCGCCAGGCGGCCGACCAAGACCGTGGCGGCGAGGCCGCCCAGACCGGACACAATCACGCCGGCGATCGTCGTGGAGAGGATCTCGTAATGGGCGATCGGCATGACAAAAGCCCGTCCGACGAGCCAGATCACCATCGGGTAGAGCGGGAAGAAGCCGAGGGTCGACTCGGCGTGCACCACGTGATCGGGGTAGCCGTGGTTGGCCACGGCGCGGTACCAGAGGCCGTCCCACTGGGCCAGCTCGTGGGTGAAGGCGTGGTGTCGAACCGTACCGTTGACGAGCGCCACGAGCATGAGCAGCGCGCGCGTGGCGAGGTAGACGGCGATCGCGAACCGCGCACCGTAGAGCGCAGTTCCGGCGCGTTCACGCAGGCGGGTCGCCCTCGGGGCGGCTATGGCGACAGACGCACTCTCCACGAGGCGGCCAGTGTAGGAGAGGCTCCGGCTCCGAGCGCCGGCTTCCTGACCCGGCTTCAGGCGGCGAACCGGGCGGCCAGATCGGCCACGAGGACCTCGAGCCCGGCGGCGGCCATCAGGCGCTCCTGCCGCGCCGGCTCGGGGGCGAGCACGAGCGTCCGTACCTCCTCGAGTTCGTCGAGCGAGTCGAGCGCCGCGGCGTGTGGACGGACGGCGGCCAGCACGTCGTCGAGCAGCCGCGCGACCGGGACCAGGCGGGCGCGCACCGGGTCGATCAACTCCGCGGCGGACGCATCGCGAGCGGCGACGAAACGGTTCTCGGCGAGCGCCTCCTGGGCGCCGACGAGGGCAGGCGAAGCGAAGCCCTCCTCGAGCTCGAGCCGAGCGAGCGCCTGTACGAGCGCAGTGAGCGCCGCGGTGGCGGCCAGACGGGGCTGCGCATCCATGATCCGGATCTCGACCGTGCCGAGCCGGGGCTGCGGGCGGATGTCCCACCAAAGGAACGTCGGCTCGGGAATCGCGCCGGAGCGCACGAGCAGATCGACGGTCTCGGCCCAGTCCGAGTAGTCGGCGAAGCGCCGGGGAAGGCCGGTGCGCGGGAACCCCTGGAACACGATCGTGCGGTTGGAGGCCAGGCCCGTGGACTGGCCGTGGAGGAACGGCGAGCTGGCTGATAGCGCCAGGAGCATCGGCAGGTGAGCGCGGAGCTGGTTGACCAGCCGGATCGCGCTCCTCGCATCCGGCACGCCGACGTGCACGTGGAGGGCGAAGGTCGGCGCGCGCCGGGCCAGGCCGCGCATGGTGCGTTGGATGACCTGATAGCGGCTGGAGGGAGATACCCGAGTGGGCTCGCCCGACGGCCCCGGGTAGGTGCCGGCCGCAGCGGCCGCGATGCCAAGCCGGTCTAGATCCTGCACGAGCAGGCGGCGCAGCTCGCGCATCTCGTTGACCGCTTCGCGGACGCTGGTGTGCGGCGCGGTCCTCAACTCGAGCGCGGCCTCGTGCGTCTCCGCCGCGCACCGTCCTGCGAGCTGCTCGTGCGCCCGCGAGAGCACCTCGTCGCCGCGTTGGGTCAGCTCCCAGGTGGCGGGGTCGAGGAGCATGATCTCCTCCTCGATTCCCACGGTGTAGGCCTCAGAGGGCCGCCACGAAGCCCACTTCCCCTTTCCCGAAGGTGCGGCACGCCCCGTCGGTGTTTCGAGAGCATCCGTGAAAATAGTTAACCACGACGCCAACGGCCCGTGGTTTTAGTAGAGCGGGCCCTAGCCGGCCTCAGCGAGGCGTCCCTGGCTGCCCATCCGGCCAGCGCGCGTGGATCGCCTGGGGCTCGCGCGCCGCCGCCGCTCGCCCTGACTCGCCGCGGCCGCCGCCGGTTCGGCACCCTGCTCCTCGACGCCGGCCGCCGCTGAGATCAGCGCCTCGAACAATGGCGCGTGGTCCGTGAGCCCCTCGGCGTGCCACTGAACCCCGAGGACGAGCCGGCCGTTTTGATCCTCGACGGCCTCGATCGTCCCGTCCTCGGCCCAGGCCGTCGCGACGAGGTTCTTGCCCAGCGTTTTGACCGCCTGGTGGTGAAACGAGTTGACCTCGAGCGAAGGGCCGCCCAGGGTGGACCTGAGGCGGCTGTGCGGGGCGGTCTCCACGCGGTGGGTCGTGACGCTGCCGTGCTGGGGCTGGCGGTGGGCGAACTGGTTGCCCACGACGTCGGGCAGGTGCTGGTGCAGCCTCCCACCCCGCGCCACGTTGAGGATCTGCATGCCGCGGCAGATGCCGAGGATCGGCAGGCGGCGCCAGTCCGCGGCCTTCACGAGGGCGAGCTCGACCGCATCCACCCGGGGCTCGGTCGGGCCGAGCTGAGCGTGCGGTTCCTCGCCGTAGATGCTGGGCTGGATGTCCGGGCCGCCGGGGAGGCAGACGCCGTCCACGCGGTCGAGCAGCGTCGCGAGCGTCTCGGGACGCAGCAGCGGGACGATCACGGGAACGCCGCCCGCCCGCTCGATCGCTTCCGGGTAGAGGGTGGCCAGCGCCACCTCGAGCTTCGGCGGCTCGCCCTGGGGGCGCGCGATGACATCCTCAGGCCGGCGAAGCTCGGACGTGGTGACCGCGATCAGAGGACGCGCGCGCATGTGCACATATATTTCGTCCGCCGGCGCCATTCCTCCATGTCCATTGGGATAAACATCCAGCCAGGCGGTTCGCCACGAAAATCAGGAGTGTTGCGGGCGGTTCGGACAGTTGACGTATCGCCGCGAGACTGAAACGGCCGCGGGAACGCAAATCTTTTGCCCTGCGCGGCTCAGGGTCCGGTGGGCTCAGCCGTCGCGGGCGGCTCAAGCGTCGCGGGCGGCTCAAGCGTCGCGGGCGGATAACGCGGCCCGCGACGGTCAGGGATCCAGCTGGTTTCAGGTGACCCGGCGGGCGGCGAACCAGCCTGCGGCGGCGCCCGTCATGAGGCCCACGCCGAGCAGGCCGGCGCTCCGCAGCGGCTTACGCCGTGCCTTCGACGCGGCTCCGCGCACCGAGTGCCGAGCTGTCGCCTTTGCCGCCTTCATTCCGAGCGTACGGGCGAAACGTGCTATTCGACTGCCTCCGTCATCGGCATCCTGTCTTGGTTTACCCGGCTCACGCGCATCGGTATCCCGCCGCGACCCCATAGAAGATGTGCGCGCTCAGCCCGTGCCGCGCCTGAGGCACAGGGCCGCGGGGTCCGGGCCACAGATGTTGCCGGCGGGGGCGTACGGGGCGGAGAACAGGTTGTTATCGCCTCAGAGCATATGTCGGCCGGCGCGAGTTCTCAGGTCTCGGCAGGTGGCTCTGGCAGCGCGTACGGGTATCTCGTAGGCGTGGCCATAGCTGATGATCTGACCCGCTATCGCCGTATCTCGACCCTCGGCTCAGGCGGAATGGCCCGGGTCGACCTGGCGGAGGACACTCTGCTGGGACGCCGGGTGGCGCTCAAGCGGATGAACGAGACGGCCGACCCCAGCGGCGGCTCGCGACTGCGGCGGGAGGCGGTGACCGGTGCGTCTCTCAGCCATCCAAATCTCGTCTCGATCTACGACGTGGTCACCGCGGAGGACGGGCACATCGTGGTCGTGATGGAGTACGTGGCTGGCGAAACGCTCCGCGCCAGGCTGCGACGCGAGGGACGGCTTGCCGTTGCGGAGGCCCTCGACATCCTAGGGGGCGTGGCCGCCGGTCTGGACGCCATCCATGCGCGCGGGATCGTGCATCGCGACGTGAAGCCGTCGAACATCCTGCTGGGCGCCGACGGTGCGGTGAAGGTGGCCGATCTCGGCATCGCCTCCGTGCCCGACGGCACTCGGATCACGACCTCCGGGTCGATCATCGGGTCCCTGAGCTACATGGCGCCCGAGCAGCTGGCGGACACCCGCGCGCACCCGGCCATCGACATCTACGCGCTGGCGGCGGTGGCGTTCGAGCTGCTGTCGGGGCAGAAGGCGCGGCGTGAGGCGAACGCCGTGGCACTTGCCCACGCGCTGGCGACCCGACCGCCCCCGGACCTCCGCTCGGTGTGGCCCGACGCGCCCGCGCCCGCCGCGCAGGTATTGAGCCGCGGGATGGCCCGAGATCCCAGCGTCCGCCCGCACTCGGCCCGCGAGCTCGTGGCGCGTCTGAGGGCGGCGCTTGACCCGGAGCCCACCGCACCGATGCGAGCGCCGGCAAGGGTGCTCGACGGAGAACCCACCGCACCGATGCGAGCGCAGCCGGCCCTGCCCGAGCCATCCGCCGCGGTGCGTGCCGATCCGGGGGTGCCAGTGCCGCGACGCGCTCGGCCGGCGGAGCCGCTCGTGGCAGCGGATCGTCCCCGCCGCTCGCCGGCCGCAGCCATCGCCGCAGGGCTCCTGGGACTCGTGGCGCTGGCGGTCGTGCTCGCGGTGGTCCTGAACTCCGGAAACGGACAGCCCCAACGGACCGCCTCCGGAAGCGCCTCGAACCGCGGGTGGGGTGCCACAGGCCAGGGGTCGGGTGCCATAAGCCACGGATCGGGTGCCACAAGCCGCGGATCAGGTGGCACAAGCCACGGATCAGGTGGCTCCGGCACGCGCAACAGCGCCTCCACATCGCAGCCCGCGACGAGCACCGCAGCTTCCACGTCCACGCCATCGGCGGCGCCGGCCTCGTCGACACCATCC
>JAFAZZ010000310.1 GCA_019239375.1 Solirubrobacterales bacterium
CGTCCGGCACGACCGCCACGATCAGCGACCCGTCGCCCTCGGTCCACCATTGGCCGCAACCCTGGCCCGACCGAACCGGACTCGCGCTTAGTCTCCTCCGCGCATGTGCGCATGCTGTCGCTCGGACGGTACCTGGCACATGGGAAGCGGTTCTTCAGCGAGAACGTGAACTCCGTAGAAGTCTTGGCCCGGTATCCCTCCCAGGTCACTGAGGCTGAGGCAATCCAGGAGCGGCAGATTGCGAAGGTCATGTACGACTCGGTTCTCACCGCACACGAGGGCGAACACGAGGCGCAACGGGGTCGTCGATTCTGGCGTGAGTGCGCCCCATCTTGCACGCTCCGTCACCCAGCAGCCAGGGGCACGTGGCCCTGGCGCGCTTCACGAGGGGCTGGTGCATCTGCAGCAGGGCGGGATAGCGGCGTTACGACAGCTGGGAGGTGCGCTCCGGGAGCGACAGTTCGGTGCGGACATCGACCCATACGACTCCGGCGCGGGCAAGGTGAAGCTCGGACTTGCCGCCGGTCAGTGGCGTCTGCTCCGGTACATCGTCACAGACCTCGCCATGTGGGCCGAACACCGGACGTCGTTCCTCATTCGTCCAATGGCCGATACGCGGATCGTCGCGGGGTGGCTGGTGACTAGGAGCGAACCGGCGCTAACCACGCGCTTCGTCTAGTTCGGACGCGGCCGGCTCAAGCTGCGAAAGCTCCGTTTGGAAGATGCCATCGAGAGGGACGGCAGCCACCTCGAACTGGGCGAATTTCTCGACCATCTCTAAACACTGGTCAACGTCGACATCATCGAAGAGATTCAATCCATCGACGTCGGTGGAAGCTTCGCGGGAGCCAGCATCCCCGACATGGCGGAGCAGACAGGGATCAAGCGTCTGTACGACCTGCTCTACCAGCCGATGCGGCTGATGTGCACGGCGAGTGGGATTCGATGCTCGACGCAGACCTGGTGCCCTCCCGAGACCCGCTGCACCGGAGCCATCGCTTTGGCGCTTCGCAGTCGCTGACGAAGCTGTGGCACCCAACGTCGTTATCCGTGGATTCATCCTCGCGGCAGAGACCATTGGGCCACTCTTCGCGAGTTCAGAGTCGACGTGCATTCCGAGTTGCGCCGCTGCGGCGAAGGGGGGTCAGTCTCGCACCGGCGCCGACAAGGCCCGGCACCGAGCGGGCGCAACGCCACGAAGGAGCTGCCGGGTGGACGCCCGGGTGCCTTGGAGCGGTGGCGCCGACTTCAGGATTCTCGGACGCGAGCAGCCGTGTCTTGGGCGCACGCCGAGCCCTTGGGGCTCGTCCCAGGCCGCACCGAGCTGGGCGATGAACTCGACGCCTCGTGCCTCGGGATCGCGGAAGCGCGGGTGCCTGCCGGGCTCGCGCCGATTCGGGACCGGCAAGCGCCTGCCTACTGCCGTTCGCGCTGAAGAAGGAGAAGTCGTCGAACCCCGTCGTATCAGCAGCGTGATCGCGATGCCGCTGCACGGCTGCTCCTCGACTTGTCGGAGGCCGCGATTTACGGTCCCTTTGATCATGCGGCGGCAGGCGGCGCTGATCGCGTTGGCGACGTGTGATTGGCCCTGCGGCGGGCGCCCATGGCTGAGAGCTAACTACGCAAGCCGAAGGTCCGCCGACGCTTGGATGTCGACGGACCTTCAATCGGGTATTGAGGTTGTCAGTACGCGCGCTGTCACAGTCGCTGTCAATTCGGTGCCGGCGCCCGCCTGGCGCCGTCAACTCCGTACTACCGATGATGACCGACCCCCCCGGCCTGTCGACCTCCACCGTCCGGCCATCCTCATATGGCTCAACCGCCAAGCAACGAAAGCCTCAACCGCTTTCGAAAGCGCGAACCGGATGCATCGCGGTGGGCGCAATGGCGCCCCTCCACCGGCCCTTGCCTGTCGCGCTCGGCATCGGCGGCTACTGGCCGGCGCACACGACGTAGACGTCGAGGGTCTGGCTCGAGTTGGTGTTGTTACTGGCAATGATGAACCAACCCGTGGGGGTTCCGGTCGACGGAGCAGGGCGACTGCTCTCGAGCCGCACGTCCCCTTCTCCGGTTCCATTGTTCGGCCCGAAAGACCCACCGCCGCCGACTGCCACTTCGCCGGAGTTGCACCCAGCCGTCTGCGCTCTCTGGTCGGATGCGGGCATCGTGGACTCAGTGCTACGCACGGTCACGGTGCCAAACGTTCCCTTCAGTCCCTGCGGCCCCGCGGGGCCGGTTGCGCCGGTCGGGCCGGCGGCTCCCGCGGGACCTTGTGGGCCGGCCGGGCCGGGGGGCCCGCTCTGGTTCCAGCTGATCACCTTGTCGTGAGACGAGCACCGTGGCGGTGAAATCAGATTGGACTTGACGTGGTAGAGCTCTCCGGAATGGGACAGGCAGGCCTGGTAGACGTTGCCGGACGAGCTGCTGGCGAGTGCGGCGGCGGATCCGCCGGCCGCGACGGCCGCCACGGCAGACGCGATGACCGCGCCTCGGCGCGTGAGGATAGGTATGGCCATGGTCGCTGGTTCCTCCTTACTATCAACGATGGTTACGAGAGCGCTCGAGCGCCAGCGAATGATCGCGCTCCACCAGCTCCCCGACTATTGGCCAAACGCACAGTTCGCGCGCCGGATTCTTTAGCCACAGAACTTGCTCTTTAGATGCGGCAACAAACCGCTCTAGACGGCATCAGGCGAAAGACCATTCCCGAGCTGACACAGGACTGAGCCGAACCGGGGTCCACGGAGACTGGGTAGGTGGGTTCCTCGGTCGTTGGTGTTGTTGGTTTTGATGTTGTTGTCAGCGAGTATGTCTTCTTGACTGCGGGTCTGGCCTGGTGCCCTGACCCGAAATGGTGCTGACCGGTCAGGTGAGCATGTGAAGAGGAAGATGATCGTGATCCCGGAACCGAAGGACAAGTTGGACGCCTCGACGCTTGTCGACGAGGCGAACGGACCCGAGGGCGATTCTCTACTGGAGCGCTGGTGACTGGCCTCAGTCGTAACCCAAAGCACGAGGGCGCGCAGCACCGAACTGCCCGTTGGCCGCCACGGCTCCCTCGACGCCTCGGCCCCCCGCTTACTCGATCGGCATGACGCCGGCCGTTGGGCGGCTCTAGGCTGTGAGGACATGAAGATCCGCTTCGCCATCGGACCTGACGCCGGATCCCTCTCCTCTGGTACAGAAATGGCGGCATTCGCCGAGGCGCTCGAGTCCGCTGGGTTCGACGGGCTCTGGCTGTCGGACCTGCCCGTCGCCCCGGTGCTCGACCCGCTGCTCGGGCTGGCGCTCGCCGCCGGGCGCACCCACCGGCTGCACCTGGGCGCCAACCTCGTCCCCCTCGGCCGCAACCCGTTCCTGCTCGCCAAGGCGCTGGCTCAGCTCGATCAGATCTCCGGCGGGCGGCTGCTCCTCAGCTTCGTCACCGGGCTCGGCCAGCCCGGGGAGCGCCAGGCGCTGGGGCTCGACGGCGCGCGGCGGGGCGATGTGCTGGAGGAGGTGCTCGGCTTGGTGCGCAGCTGGTGGGCAGGCGAGGCCGTGGATCACCGTTCCGACCGGTGGAGGTTCGACCAGCTGGCCCGGGCCGCGCAGCCGGTCCAGGATCCGCTCGAGGTGTGGCTGGGCGGGCGCGCACCCCGGGCGCTTGCCCGCGTCGGGCGCATCGCCGACGGCTGGCTGGGCGCTCAGCTGACCCCGGCAGAGGCCGGCGTCGCCCGCGGTCACATTCAAGAGGCGGCCCGCCGCGCCGGTCGCGAGGTCGACCCCGAGCACTTCGGGATGAGCATCCCCTACGCCCACGTTGCCCCTGGGCCCGAGCTGCTGGCGCCGCTCGCCGCCCGCCGTCCCGACGTCGACCCACTGGCCTTTGTGCCGGTCGGCCGAACCGGCTTGCGCGACTTCATCGACGGCTACGTCGACGCCGGCGTGTCGAAGTTCGTGGTCCGCCCGGTTGCCCCCGTCGCCTCCTGGGCCGACGAAGCCGCATGGCTGAGCGACGCCATCCTCGACCTGCAGACCTGACGCCGGGCGCCGCCGCGCTCATTCGCCGGAGGTCTCGGGACCGGCGCGCGGAACCGTTCCCTTCGCGTGCGGCGGTTAGGCTCGCGTGATGATCGCATCGGTTCCTCAGGCCGATCCGCCCAGACTGGGCTGGCGGATCGTCCGCTTGTTTCGCCCGCATCGCGGCGCGCTGACGGTGATCGTGGCGATGATCTTGATCACGTCGGCGCTGAGCGTGATCAGCGCGCTGTTGGTCCGTCGGGTATTCGACCACGCGCTGTTCGTTCGAGGCGGCCCTGATCTCGGAGTGCTGTATCCGCTGGTGGCGGCGTTGATCGCGATCCCGATCGTCAACGGGGTCCTGAACGTCGCGCAGACGTATCTGACCGAGGTAGTGGGCAACCGGGTGCTGGAGGAGCTTCGCAACCGGTTGTTTGAGCATCTGGAGCGCCTCTCGCTGGCGTTCTACACTGCGACGCGCAGCGGCGAGGTTCAGTCGCGGCTGGCTAACGATGTCGGCGGGGTGCAGACGACGATCACCTCGACGGCGTCCTCGGTGGTCAGCAACGTGGTCACGCTGGTCTCCTCGGTAGTGGCGATGTTGGTGCTCTCGCCGCTGCTCACGGCGATCTCGCTGGCCGCGACGCCGGTGTTCGTGTTGTTCAGCCGGCGGGTCGGGCGCGCCCGGCGAAGAGCACGCCGTGATGCCCAGGCGTCGCTCGCGGCGATGGGCTCGATCACCCAGGAGACCCTGTCGGTTTCCGGGATCCTGCTGGCCAAGGTGTTCGGCCGCCAGGCGCACGAGATTGATCGCTACCGGGTCGAGAACGCCCATCAGGCCGACCTGCAGATCCGGCAGGCGATCACCGGGCGGTCGTTCTTCGCGGTCACCCAGGCGTTCTTCGGGATCAGTCCGGCGCTGGTCTATCTGGTCGCCGGGCTTCAGGGGGCTCACGGCGGCCTCTCGGCGGGGACGTTGGTGGCGTTCACGACGCTGCAGAGCCGGCTGTTGATCCCGATCAATCAGCTGCTGCAGGTGTCAGTCGACGTGCAGTCCTCGCTGGCGCTGTTCGGCCGGATCTTTGAGCTGATCGACCTTCAGCCGCGGATTACCGATCGACGCGGCGCGCTTAGCCTGGAGGCGGGCGAGATCCGAGGCGAGGTCGCGCTCGAGCAGGTGTGGTTTCGCTATGGCGGCGGCGAGGACGGCGGACCGCCCGCCCCCGCGGAGGCGCTGCGCGACGTCTCGCTGCTGGTCTCGCCCGGGCAGCTCGCGGCGCTCATCGGGCCCTCCGGGGCGGGCAAGACGACGATCTCGTATCTGATCCCGCGGCTCTACGACGTCGAGCGTGGGGCGGTCAGGATCGACGGTCACGATGTGCGTGACCTCAGCGCGACGACGATCGCCCGCGCGGTCGGCGTGGTCACGCAAGAGAGCTACCTGTTCGGCGGTACGGTGCGCGAGAACATCAGTTACGGGCGTCCGGGCGCGACCGACGAGGAGATCGTGGCCGCCGCGAAGGCCGCGTTCATTCACGATCGCATCACCGCGCTTGAGCATGGCTACGACACGGTCGTCGGCGAGCGCGGCTACCGGTTCTCTGGGGGCGAGCGCCAGCGGCTGGCGATCGCACGCGTGATTCTCGAGGACCCGCCCATCCTGGTCCTCGACGAGGCCACGTCGGCGCTCGACACCGAGAGCGAGCGCGTCGTTCAGCGGGCGCTCGAGTCCCTCATCCAGCGGCGGACCACGATCGCCATCGCGCACCGGCTGTCGACGATCCGAAACGCCGATGTCATCTTCGCCGTCGAGAACGGCACGGTCGTCGAGCGCGGCACCCACGACGAGCTCCTCGCCCAAAGCGGCCTCTACGCCCGGTTGTACCAGGAGCAGTTCGGCAACGGGGCGATCGAGGCGCACTGCAGCGACGGCGTAATCCTGGCCAACGGCCAGCCCTGCCGACCGTCGAGCCGGCGACCGCGGCCGGGCGCACAGATCCCCGTGCTGCAGACCGCAGAAGCGCAGCAGTCGATCGCGGAAGTCCCGGCTGAACTACGTACCGTCCTGACGGCGTAGCGCCAGCCCTGCCTCGCGACTCGGACGCCGCGGGACACGGGGCAGCCTCGACTCACCGCCGATCATCCTCTCTGGGAGATTCCATGCCCCTGACCGAAGAGCAAGCCCGCGTGAACGCCGCCTACGAGGCGGTGCAGGATGTCTTTCCGACCGCCGGCTACGCGTATGTGCTGGCCTGCCGCCGGCAGCTCCCCGAGATCGACACACCCGAGACGCTGGCCGGGTACCGCAGGCTGGCCGACGAGGCCGAGGCGCTGGCCGCGATGGTCGCCGCCAGCCGCCACGCCGCCTGACTCCGAGGGAACAGAGCGACCCGTGCCGGCAACCGAAGCAGCTCGGTAAGGTCGACGGCCCGAGCGGCGAACAGCGCTCACAGGGGCAATTGCGAATGCTGGCCCAGGCGGCTACGCGGCTCGCTGGTCGGCGAGTTCCCGTGTCAGCGACTCCGCCGAATCACCGGCCCTGAGCGAAGCGACCGTCGCCCAGACACGGTTCTGCCACTCGTTGAGTTCGAGGGTGCCCCGTTGACCGGTATTCCGAGATGGCGTTGCTGGCTGCCGATTCGCCCCGCGAGTTCGCGCTCGCTCGTACGACCAACCCGCGACGCCGGCGCTCCTCAGTGCTTACGGTGCGGTTAGCTGGAGGTCGACTTCCAGCATGAGTCGACTCTGCGCTCGGCGCTCTCGCGCTACTGAACCTCTATCACTCGGCGCTCTGTTTCACGTAAGGGAGACATCCCGACGCTCGTCTGAGTAGCCGCGCGTGCCTTGGCCCTGGCTCACGTCTGCGACTGAGACGGGACCCGAGTCGGCTCTGAAATCGATTGCGCCGTCAAACCGCACCTCGCTCCGGTTCCCTCCGAGCGAGTCACAACATGATCGCGCCGGACGCCCCTACAGGACGCGCCAGCAGACTGCGACCCGGTTTGAAGGGACGTAGGCTCTCAGTCCGCCATGGCGCGGGTCATGATTTGCGCGACGACCTCGGTCTTGGCGTCCGCATATTGCTGCCCGTATTTCCAGTCGCGCGCGGCCAGCTCACGCTTGGTGCGGACATACAGCTCGCGGTCGGCAGCGTTGCGGCGTAGCCAGTCGCGGAACCGCACCATCCGATCGGTCTCCGAGCAGCCGGCCGAGAACACATGGAGATGGACGTCCTTTCCCGGGGTGTAGAAGAACCGATGCTCGAACCAATCGGGCTCGCGAATCCGCAGCACGTACCCGACGGCCTCGAGATCCCCGGCGTACGCCGGCTCGTCTGCGGAGTCGGGCACCTCGAGAACGATGTCCACGATTGGCTTCGCGGCGAGTCCGGCAACCGAGGTCGAGCCGACGTGCTCCATGCGAACCGCGCGTTCCCCGAGCGCAGAGCGCAGCCGCGCGGCATGCTCGGCGTACCGATCCGGCCAACGCGAATCGTAGTCGTGCAGCTGGATCGGCCCGGACAACGGCCGGGCGCCGCCGATCAGGCCCTTCTCGAACTCGTCGTACGCGGCTACGTCGTTGGGATCCGGGAGCCCCACTCGTAGATTCTCCCGTTTCGCGGCCCCTGTTTACAAGCCTTGCGCTCGGCGGAGCGAGAGTCGGGCTTCCTGGTAGGCACCGCCGGGCAAGCTCCCTCAGGCTTGTGGCCGGATGAGTACCGCGTACGGGCTCGTCCCCAGGATCGCAGGACACGCCTGGCTCCTCGCGGTTGTTTATCGCGGCCCACCCGGCGGCTCGAGCGCGTCTCCCGCGCGCCGACACCCATCGTTGCGCGACCGGTCACACGACCAGGGCAGCGATCCGTTGCGCACCGCGAGAGGGCCGAGCTGGAGCACATCGCTCTCGACGGTCAATCGGCGCTCACCGCCGAGGACTGCGTGCGTTGCCGAGGCTCGTCGTCGCATCGCGCCCAGGAGACCAGCTCCTCTCCATCCGCCACCTGATCCGGACCGCGGCCCACGCGAGCCCCTCCCCTGTTTGCCCAGGTCCCGGATCCGCGGAGGCTAGCCCTGCACCGTCGGCCTTCGGCCACTGCCTGCAGACCCGACCCGCGACGGCCCCCGCATCGATCGGTCTCCCGTGCCAGGGTCCCGCAGACCGAAGAGCGCGACTGTTCGTGTGAACCCCGCGCTTATCTCTGCCTTATCAAGCGTTACTCGGGCGTGGGGAGAAAAGACCAACGCGGTCCGGAAAGAAGCAGCGCACGTAAACCGAGGCTGCTTCGACCAGCCCGGAGCGCGTCAGTCCGAGCACATCAGCTGACGGCGGTGATGCGCAGCCGGCGCACGCCCTTGGGCGTGTTGATCTCGACGACCTGACCGACGCCGCGGCCGTTCAGGGCAGCTCCGATGGGTGATTCGACCGACAACGCCCCCGCCGACGGGTTGGCGTCATGAGAGGCGACCAGCCTGAAACTCTGGCTCCGGCCGCTTCGCTCGTCCTCGAACGTGACGGTGGCGCCGAAGCGGGCCATGCCGTCGCTTGACGCGCCCGCCTCGACCACCTCGGCGTTGAGCAGCTTCTCACGCAGGCGCAGGATGCGGGTCTCCAGGCGCGACTGGGCGTCCTTGGCCGCGTGGTACTCGGCGTTCTCTTTGAGGTCGCCCCACTCACGCGCGGTCTTGATTTGCTCGACCACCCTGGCGCGCTCCTCGGTCTCCAGGCGGTGCAGCTCGTCACGGAGCTCCTCCAGCCCCTCAGCGGTCATCAGTGTGCTCTCGGCCATAAAGCTTCTCCTTCGAAAGGTTGGCGGCGGTTTCCAAGACGGTGCTCCTGCAAGAAACCGCCAGGCGGAGTTTCGCTCCCGCCGGACATCCGGTGCGCGGGTACTGCGTCCCGCCCCGCTCTCTGAGCATAGGCCGGCGCGTCCTTGGCAGGACTCCGATGCGCCTCACCTCGGTAAGCAGCCTCCTCGCATGAGCACCTTCACCACTGCCACGCCACGCTGTCCAGCTCGCAGCGCATAACCGACTGCTGTGTTAGGTTAGGTCATTCGCTCCGAGGAGCTATCAGGTGCTGCTTGACCCGGGCGTGAGGGAGAGAGACCGCGGGATCCCGGCCGCTCGACTGCCCGCACGCCGATCCGGTCTACGACGCCGGGGGCGGCCACTCGAGCTGCTCGGCCAGCTCCGCCGGCCCCAGTTCGATCAGCCGGCTTTGCTCCAGCGGACCGTATTCGCCGCTCGGATCGAGCCCCAGCCAGTCCACCCCGTGCTTCTGCAGGTCGACGATCACCAGCTCGTCCACGCCGTGGCTGGCGTAGAACGGCACCTTCTTCCAGGTGTCGTCGCCCGGCGAGACGATCTCGGTCACCAGCGCCGCCGTCGGCGCCCGCACCCGGTTTAGGCGCTCGCGGAGCAACCCGCCGTCGGGCACGCGGTAATCGTCCACCTCCCCGAGGTTGAAGATGCTCATCCGCGGCCACAGACCGGCCGCGCGCGCCGCCGGCCCGAGCAGCTCGGCGAGCTGCTGGGCGACGTCCGCATGCCCTTCCGACGGCGCGGGGTTCATCACGTACACGCCCTCCCACACCTCGTCCAGCAGATCCTGCCCCAGCTCCCGTCGCCGCGCCAGCAGCTCCTCGAACCCGGCGGGCGGAGGGTCCTTGACCAGCGTCGGCATCCTGTCAAGCCTACCGCGGGGTTCGTTCCACATCACACCGTCCACCTCCATCAGCGTTGATCGTCGCGAGCCGGCCTGGAAGGGCGCTCCCAGCAGGAGTCGCCTCGAGCCCGCGCGCGGAGCGGTCTCCTCGGGACCGGCCTGTCGGCCGTGCCGCCGCCAGGCTGCACGCGGCCCTCCTCTTTTGGGCGCCATCCGTGAGCCCTATCGAGCGATCGCGGCGCTTCGTTCTCGCTCGATCAGGACCCGGCGGAGGATCTTGCCGGACGGCGCCTTGGGGATCTCGTCGATGATCTCGACCGCTCGCACCTTCTTGTACGGAGCGACGCGGTCGGCCACGAACCGGCTCACCGCCTCTGGCGTTATCGATCCGTCGGTCACGACGAATGCCTTCGGTACCTCGCCGGCCTCGTCGTCTCGGAGCGGGATCACCGCCGCGTCAGTGACCGCCGGGTGCGTCAAGAGCAGCGCCTCCAACTCGGCGGGGGCGATCTGGTGGCCCTTGTACTTGATGAGCTCTTTGATCCGGTCGACGATGCGTAGGGCGCCGTTCCCCTCGATACGAGCGACATCGCCGGTATGAAGCCACCCGTCCGGATCGATCGTCAGAGCGGTCGCTTGTGCATTGTTGAGATAGCCCTTCATTACCTGCGGGCCACGGATTAGCAGCTCGCCCGCCTCGCCGGCCGGCGCGTCCTCCCCGGTCGCGACATCGACAACCCGGCACTCAGTGTTCGGCACTAACGGCCCGACCTCGCCCGGCATCTGGCCGGCGAGGTCGTACGTGACCCGATGGGTGGTCGGGCTCGTCTCCGTCAGGCCGTAGCCCTGGGCGATCCGGCAGCCTAGCCTTCGACCACACGCAACCTCAAGCTCAGCGGAGAGCGGGGCCGCGCCGCAACCCACAATGTCCAAGCTCGAGAGGTCGAAGTCGTCGACCATTGGATGCTTGACCAACGCCAGCACGATCGGAGGAACGACATACGCGATCGTGATCCGGTAGTCCTGTATCACGCGCAGGAACTCGCGCAGATCAAACCGCGGCATCGTAACCACCGTCGCGCCGCAATACACCGGCAGGTTCATGAGCCACACGAGGCCGTAGCTGTGAAAGAACGGGAGCACCGCGATGAGGCGATCATCGGCCCACTGCTCCCTGGGACGCTCAAACGTGTCCTGGCAGATATTCGCCACTAGGTTTCGGTGCGTCAGCATCACTCCCTTCGGCAGACCAGTGGTGCCGCTCGAAAACGGAAGCGCCACCAGATCACTGGCCGGATCGATAGCGACGTCCGGTGGCTCGCCCTCTGGCTTCATGAGCGATCCGAAAGGCAACGCGCCATCGGCCTCGCCGTACACGAATACCTCCTCGACGCCTGACCGTTCGGCCGCTCCGAGTGCCTTCTCGACCAGTTCGGGCACCGTCACTAGCAGCCGAGCTCCGGAATCCACGAGCTGCAGAGCCAGCTCGTCCACGGTCAACAACGGGTTCGCGGTGGTGTTCACACCGCCGGCGCTCGCCACGCCGTGAAATGCCACGGCGTACTCGGGCAGGTTCGGGGCGTAGTGGGCGAACACGTCTGCCTTGCCGAAGCCGCGCTCCGCCAGACCAATGGCCAGCCCGCGGACGGACTCGACCAGCTCCCGATAGGTGATCGTCCCGCCGCTCGGCGCGTCGATGAACGCCGCCTTGTCACCCGCCTCGGCGGCACGCCCAAGGACAAAATCGGTCAGGGTCACGTCCGGAATCTCGACATCCGGAAACGGGCTGCGAATCACCACTGCGGACTCCTAGCTGGACTGTGTGTCGACTCTACGCTGCTCCGCCGAACCGGCGGGTAAAGAATTCGACCAAGGAAATGCGATCACGCGTCGCGCTTGAGGCCATCCCGGGTGCCGTCGAGCCGTCGGGGCCACGCCGCAAGGTCTCTGGCGACCCGCGAGAGAGGCGCCCGCGCCCGTCCATCGCTGTCAGCCTAAGCCATCGGGATCGTGCGGTGCTCGCCTTGCCGCACAGGTCACGGCCATGTTCGCCAACCGGTTCCTGAAACTGGCTCCCTTTTCGGTTCCTGTTGACAATCTGTGGGCCGACCGCGGTGGATCGCTCGAAGAGCCATGTGGTGATGCAGCTACCCCGGCGTCGGGAGAAAACCGAACCGTGACGGTGACCGCTGGCCGGAACCCTTACAGCACACCGAGGAGCACGAGCACAGCGGTGCCGGCGATCGCGATGATGGTCAGCGCGCCAGAAGGCGTGGCCGCGATCGTTCCGCCGTCGAGCGGCTTGATCGGCGTCAGCAGCGAGGCCGTCATGACGAGCGCGGCCGCGCCGAGCGCTCGGGTGATCGGCACATTCAGCCAGGCGGCAAGCAACAGCTGAATCAGCGCCAGCGTGCCGAGCATGGTGGGCGCGGCCCAGTGCAGGTTGGCCGCATCCGGCGAGGTCGACTCGGCACGTTCGCGCTCGGGCGCGTCGCCGTGGTCCTCGTGTTCCTCATCCCGGCTTTCGGGCTCGTCCTCTGCGCTCTTGTGATCTTCGCCCTGCGTGCCCTCGCGGTCTTCGGCCTCGGGGCTCTCGCGGTCTTCGGCGTCGGCGCGCGCTACCGGCAGCGGCGCCCAACCGAGGCCACCGGCCGCCGCCGCCACTCCGAGGACTACGCCCGGCAGCCACGTCTCTTGCCTAGCGGGCAGCTAAACCTTCCTGGCGGCGAGGACACGGATCTGAAATGCCACTCCTGCGAGCACGAGGAGACCGGTCACGAAGGCCGCCACGGGGAGCCAACCGCCGGTCCCCTGCGCGTGCAACGGCCAGATGAACACGGCGACCGTCGCCGCGACGGCTACCAGAGGGTTCCTGATCCAACGCACCGAGGCGACGCGCGCCATCGACGTGTCCAGCACCGCCAGCCATCGCTCGGCGCCACCCGGGATCCCGGCGGGTAGGAGCGCGCGAGCCAGGCCCAGGCCGAGCAGGAGGATCGCGGCCAGCCCGGCCGCAGCGACCGGGGCCTGGCGCTGGGTGTCGGCGAACGTCCAGTGCGCGGGCAACGGCTTCGACAGGTCCAGGTTGGTCACGTACGGCACGTCGTCGAACACAGGCACCGGCGGATGGTGCTGGAACCGCGAGTCCAGCTGCCCGGCGCGTCCGAGGCTGCCCTGCGATGCTGGGTAGTCCAACGGGCCAAGGTGATCGAGGGCGACGCCGAGGTTGAACCAGCCCAACGCGTAGCTGGAATTGGCCCCGACGGCGCGCCGCAACGCGTCGGCGGCTTCCGCGTACCGATGCCTCTGCATCAACAGCACGCCGAGGTCGTTCTCGGCCGGATACATGGTCGGATCAAGGGCAACAGCGGTCCGGTACTCGGCCGCGGCGGCGCTCCACCGTCCGAGCCGCTGGAGCGCCCATGCTTCGGTCGAGTGAAAGATCGGATTCGCCGGGTCTCCGGCCACCGCCGAGGCGGCGAGCGTGACGGCGAGGGCGGGGTCGCCGTTCATCAACTCGGCGATCGCGCGATTGTTGGCCAGTACGCGGGCCTGAATGGGCGGTGCCGGAGCCGTGGGTATTCGGCCCTGGTCGTCGCTCGCGGCTCGATAAGCCTCAGTGGCCCGCTCGTAGTCGTGAGCGGCAAGCTCGGCGTCGCCGGTTTGGACCTGTGCGGTGTAGGAGATGTATGGCGGCCACTGTGTGGCGTCCAGATCGCTCGACCTCGCGCTGAACGCGGCTAGCCACTCGGCCGCCGTCGTGTCAGCCGCGGAGAACGCCGGCACGGCCTCCGCCCGCCGCCCCTCGTGCGCCAACGCCGCTCGTTCATCGAGCAGTGCCTGCGCCTCGTCGTGCGACCAGAGACCGGTGCTGTGCCGCGCCGTTCGGACCGCGGCTTGGAAGGCGAGCACGGCCTCTTCGTAGCGACCGCGCAGGAAAGCAATCTCCCCCGTGCGGATCAAAGCCAGTGGATCATTCGGCAGCAACGTCGGCCATTGCGCGGTGGCCGCATCGGCGCGCGCGAAATCGCCGGCGTAGCGCCAGAGGTTCTGATAGTCGTCCTCGAGCTGGCTGAGGCCGACGCCGTTTGCCTTCGCCCGGGCGCGCGCCCCCGCAATATCGCTGAGCTCGAGGTCGGCTAGCGCGGCCAGCTCGCCGGCGCCTGCGATGAATTCGGCGGTGCACCGCTGACCGCTGCGGAGGTCGTAGAACGTGGCGGGGAACCCGGACAGCGTCTGCAACGGCCGCCCCGCGAGCAGGAGGTCGACTCGCCGCGACCACTCGGGACACCAGCGACTCCCTCCCCGCCGAGGCCCGGAGAAGGGCGGTAGACGGGGATGAAGTCGAGGTCGGACAGCTGCGCCGATGCGCCACCCGGCGAGGGTCCAACGTGGAGCGTCACCGGCGTCAGCTCGTCGGTGCCGATCGAGAGGGGCGCGCTCAAATCCTCTGTGTAGATTGGGTCAAGGTCGGCGACGAGCGCCGCGGGCACATCCGGATAGAGCGCCGGAGCGATGGGTGGGCGCTGGGCGGTCAGCCCGAGGGCCACGCCCGCGGCCGCCGAGAACCGATGCAGCCGTTGGAGATCTTCGAGCAGCCACGGCTGGAACTCGTCCGGCCTGTGGGCCTGCGCGATGGCACGTCGCTCGAGCACCGCGGCGTCCTGTACTTCACCCAGCGCGGCGAGCGCCCGGCCTCGCCCTGCAGCATGTCTGGCCCCGGCGCCAAGGCCTCGCCACGGCGGTACAGGGCAACGGCACGGGCGAACCGGAGCCGAGCGCTGAACGGCTGAAGAGCTTCGATCTGATAACCGATCCGCATCTCGCTGTCCGCTTCCCCGGCCCAACCGGTTCGCGCGATTGCAGGCGAGTGCCCCTTCACACCCGCTGACTGCCGTCGCGGGCTTGCGCTTGCGAGCTTCAGACCATCACGCTCGCCGGAGCACGCGGCGACTGTCTGCACCGGCCCGGGCGCGCGGACCCGGGTCACCTCGTCGCGATCACAATCGCCCGTGGCCCGACCGTGATCGAACCGTCCGGGGCCCCCGGCGCCGGCGAGCCGTCCTCCTGCGTCGTGTCCAGCGCCAACGTCCATGAGCCGCCCGGTGGCGCCGGCAGCGTGAACTGAACGGGTTCCCAGTACGCGTTGAACATGACGAGTACGGAGAGCGCCGGCGGGGCGG
>JAFAZZ010000340.1 GCA_019239375.1 Solirubrobacterales bacterium
CGAGACAGGGTCATCGGCCTCGCGCCCTCGCAACAACGAATACTTGACCATCTCAGATCCTCCTCATAACGATTGTTGCGACGCGTGCCCTTCGGCGCGCCAACACCTACATGAGGCGCTGGGCGGGGCCGGAAATACAGGCGGTGGGGAGCGCGGAGCAAGACCGCCGGACCTTGCTGGGGTGCTTGCCCGCGATGCACCCCCGGGCTCAAAGAAGCGACGTCGCCGGTCGACGACGCCGTGGTGCACTTTGGGATGGGGGTGCGGCCCCCAGATGCGGGTTGAACCGATGGATAGAGTCCTCGCGTGGCGGTCAAACGCGGCCTCTTCGTTGCCCCGTTCGATGAGCTCATGGAGCCTGGCCTCCTCGCCGAGCTTGCGCGAAGCGCAGAGCTCAATGGATGGGACGGCTTCTTTCTCTGGGACCACCTGTCATACCGGCCGCCAGTGCGGGCCGTGGCCGATCCGTGGGTGGCACTGGCCGCGATCGCTTACGCGACGGAACGGATCCGGCTGGGACCATTGGTTACCCCGCTGTCGCGGCGACGCGTCCACAAGCTAGCCCGCGAGACGGTCACCCTCGACCATTTGAGCGCCGGTCGGCTCACGCTTGGTGTGGGACTAGGCAGCAGCGGAAGCGGCGAGATCGAGCGATTCGGCGAGGTAGCGGACCCGCGCGAGCGGGCGCGCCTGCTCGACGAGGGGCTCCTGGTGCTGAGCGAATACTGGAACGGTGCGCTCGACCCGCCGCCGGTTCAAAAACCTCGCATTCCGATCTGGGTGGCGGGGCGGTGGCCAAGCCGAAGGCCCGTGCGTCGCGCCGCCCGGTGGGACGGGATGTTCCCGATCGAGCTGCCCGATCCGGACGCACTAGCGACGCTGGCCGCCGAGGTGCGCTCACTACGTCCAGACGACGCGCGCGAGTTTGACCTGGTCGCCGAGATACCACCGAGCAGCGATCCATCGCCGTGGAGCGCGGCCGGCGCTACCTGGGTTCTCACATCCTTCGACTCGCAGCCGCACGAGGCCGAGGTGCGCGCCGCGATCGCCGCGGGTCCCCAAACATAGAGGCCGGAGTGCCGGCGAGGCCGTGAAAGCGGACGACGGGTCTCGAACCCGCGACCTTCGGCTTGGGAAGCCGACGCTCTACCAACTGAGCTACGTCCGCGGTGGCGGGGAGATGCTAGCGGTGGCGGGCAGATGCCAGCGGTGACGAGGAGCTGCTAGCGGTGACGAGGAGCTGCTAGCGGTGGCAGGGAGGCCAGCGGTCACAGGCGCCGACCGGTGCGAGCGGGCCTCAGCCGCGCCGCACGGTGTAGCAGGGTGCTCCCGTCGCGGCGGGTTGCTTTGCAACTGCGATTGGCTCAAGCGGAGCCGTCGGGGGGCGCGTCGTGGGCAATGGGGACAAACGGCAGCAGGCCGACAATCTCCATCAGCCGCCGAGCATGCCGCGGAAGGTCGGAGCTCAGGCTGAGCCTGCGGCCGTTGGCCTTGGCCGTCCGGACCAGGCCGGTCATGGCCCGCAGGCCGACGGAGTCGATGAAGTCGATGCGCGACAGGTCGAGCAGCACGTCGCGGTCGGCGGCTAGCTCACGTTCGACCGCGAGCTCGAAGACCGAAGAGCTGGTCAACGCGAGCTCGCCCTCGACGCACACGCGAACCCAGCTGGCCTGTATCGGCTCGATGCGCAGGGCAAACGGCGCCGAGGACTGCACGTGGCCGGCGTAACTGGGGTCCCCCCCGTCGGACGGGTGTAGATGCGATGACACGTCGAGTCCGATTCTCTTCGACCGAGCCGGGCCGCTGCAAACATGGGCGGGGTGGAACGAGGTTGGAAAGCAACCGCTGGGGCGGACGAGGCGGCGGGGCCGGACGGACGAGCGTGCGTATTACTCTCCGAGCATGCGTCGCCTCGCGATCCCGGTTCTCGTCATTGCCGCGGCCGCGGGCCTGCTGGCCCTGCTCACCTTCGGGGTCGCGCACCAGGGCACCAACTCCTCGATCGATGCTTCGGTGGCGCGCGGCGACTATCCGGCCGCGCCGGGGTTGCAGACCCGGCTGCCGATCCTCGGGTCAACGGGCTCCGAGAGCCTCGCGCAGCTGCGGGGCAAGGTGGTCGTGCTGAATGTGTTCGCCTCGTGGTGCGCGCCGTGCCAGGCCGAGGCTCCCATCCTCGAGCGCGAACAGCGCCAGCTTCTCCGGAACGACGGCACAATCCTCGGGGTCACGTATCTGGACAACTCGAGCGATTCCGAGACGTTTGTGCGTCAGCAGCACATCACCTATCCGGTCATTCGGGACGTAAGTGGCAACTTCGTGCGCGCGTTCGGCACGACCGGCGTGCCCGAGACGTTCGTGATCAACCGCCAGGGCCGGATCGTTGCCGTTCGGCGCTACCAGCTCGACGATGCGTGGCTGCAGCGGACGCTGCCTCAGGTCCTGGCCGAACCATCATGATCCGCACCAGGCCGCCCTTTACGCTCGCCGCCCCGATGACCGCCCTCAAACTCGTCGCCCTGATCACCGCCGGCACGCTCATCGTCCTCACCGCAGGCGGCGCGCTCGAAGCGGCGAGCGCAGCGGCAACCCAGCGACCCCGCGCGTCGCTGACCGACATCGAGAACGACGTGATGTGCGTGTCCTGCCGCGAGCCGCTCGCGGTGGCGCAGTCGCCGCAGGCCATCGCCGAGCGCGAGTACATCCGATCGTTGATCGCCCAGGGCCTGACCAAGCGCCAGATCGAGCAGAACCTGGTCGTCCAGTACGGTGCCGCCGTCCTCGGCAAGCCGCCGGCGAGCGGCTTCAACCTCAGCGTGTACATCCTGCCCCCTGCCATTCTTGCCGTCGGCCTGGCGATCCTGGCCATCGCCCTGCCGCGCTGGCGGCGGCGGAGCCGCGCCGGCCCAGCCGCGTCGTCCGCATGCGGTCCGCCGCTTGACCCGGCTGAGGCGGATCGGCTCGAGCGTGAGCTCAGCCAGTTCCGTGGGTGAGCCAGCCCCGCCGAGCGGCTACATCGACTCGGGCGCGCTCACGCCGAGCAGCCGCAACGACACCGCGATCGTCCGCTGAGTGGCCAGCGACAGCGCGATCCGAAGCGACTCAACCGCCGGCGGCGTCGCGCCGATCACCCGGCACGCCTCATAGAAGGTGGTGAATTCCTGCGCGAGCTCGAGTGAGTAGACGGTGATCCGATGGGGGGCGCGCCGTTCGGCGGCCTCGGCGACGTCGCCGGGGAACGCCACCAGCTTCTTGATCAGATCGCGCTCGGGGTCCTGAAGCGAAATTGCATCCCAATCCCCGAGCAGCGCCGCGTCCACGCGCTCCTCCGGCAGCCGCCGCAGCATCGAGGCGATCCGGGCGTGGGCATACTGGACGTAATAGACCGGGTTCTCCCGCGACTGCTTGCGCGCAAGTTCCACGTCGAGCTTGATCACCCGGTCGTGCGAACTCTGAAGCATGAAGAACCGGGTAGCGTCGACCCCGATGGCCTCGATCAGGTCGTCAAGCGTCACGAAGTCGCCTCGGCGTTTGGACATGGCAAACGCCTCGCCTTCCTTGACCAGGTGAACGAACTGCAGCAGCGGCATCTCGACCGCTTCCGGATCGCCTCCCAACGCCGCCATCGCGGCCTTCATCTCGCGCACGTATGCCGCGTGATCGGAACCGACCGGGACCATCTGCCGGTCGAAACCGCGCTCGCGCTTGTTCTGGATGTACGCGATGTCGGCGGCCAGATAAGTAGGTTGGCCGTTCGAGCGGATCACGACCCGGTCCTTGTCGTCGCCAAAAACCCTGGTGCGCAGCCATAGCGCACCTTCGGCCTGATAAAGGTGACCCTCCCGCTCGAGAATCGAGAGAGCGCGATCGACCTGGCTGGGCGACCCCTCGTGCAGCGTGCGCTCACTGAAGTAAACGTCGAAGTGGACACCGTAACGCTCGAGCGTCGCCTTGATGCGGGCCAGCAGCGGGTCGACGGCCTGCCGCGCCAGATAATCCGGATCGGCCTCCGCGGCGCCCGGGATCTGTGCCGCCAAATCGGCCACGTACGAGCCTTGATAGCCGCCTTCCGGCACCTCCTCCCCCCGAGCCCGGGCGCGGACCGACTCGCCAAGCAGCCGGATCTGATTGCCAGCGTCGTTGAAGTAGTACTCGCGCGACACCGCGTGACCGTGGTGCTCGAGGATCCGCGCGAGCGAATCGCCATAGGCGGCGTGGCGGCCGCTCGCGGCGACCAGCGGACCCGTCGGGTTGGCGGACACGAACTCGATGAGGATCCGCTCGGGACGCTCTGCCCCGTCCGCGCCGAACCGCGCACCCGCATCGAGCACGAAGCCCAGCGCGCGCCGGTGCCAGGCGGCGGACATCACGAGGTTCAGGAATCCCGGTCCGGCCACCTCAGCCCTGGCGAGGTCCTGCCCCAGCGACGCTTCGAGCTCGGACTTGACTCGCTCGGCGATCTCGCGCGGCGCCGCCGCGAGGACGGGCGCCAGCAGCATCGCCGCGTTGGTCGAGTAGTCGCCCAAGCTCTTATGCCGAGGGCGGTCCAGGGTCGGCTGGGCCGCCGGCTCCGCGGCGCTCCCGCGGACCGCGTCGGCGGCGGCGCGAACGGCGGCGGCCAGCGCATCGAGCGGAGCCTTGATTCCCGCAGTCGTCACAGTCCCTGGATCGCTCCGCGAATCGGCGAGAACCCCCGGGGCGGCTGGAACATGCGGTCGAGCCGCTCCACCGCCGCGGGCGGACCCATCGCGATGATCATGTCCCCCACCCGGAGCGCGGTGGCCGCCGGCGGCTGGGTCTCGAGCCGGCCGTCGGGATGTCGGATGGCCACGATCACGGCAGCGCCGCTCACAGCGCCGATCGTCTTGCCCACCCCCTCGCACGCGGGTGAGACCTCGATCTCCTCCATCCGGTAGTCGGCCACGTCGAACGCTCCGCCCACCTGGGGCCGCAGCGCCACGCGCGCCATCTCCGAGCCGGATGTCTTGTAAGGCGAGATCACTCGATCCGCGCCGGCGCGGAGCAGCTTCTTCTCGGAGTCCTCAGCCGATGCCCGGGCGATGATCAGGATGTCGCCCCGCAGCTCGCGCGCGGTCATCGTGATGAAGATGTTCTCGGCGTCGGAGTCCACGCAAGCGATCACCCCTTGGGCGCGCGCGATGCCGGCCTGCCCCAGCACCTCGTCGTCGGACGCCTCGCTCTCGATCAGCGGGATCCCGACCGACAGGGCCGCTTCGCGATTAGCCGGGTTCGGATCGATCACCACGTGATCGGCGCCTGCCGCGCGCAGGTCGCGCGAGACCTGACGCCCGACCCGACCGAAGCCGCAGACGATGTAGTGGTCGCTGAAGGAATCGATCATCTTCTCGATCCGGCGCTCCTCGAGCACGCCGCTGAGCTGGCCCGAGACGAAGAATTCCGCCACCGTGGCCAGCGCGTAAAACAGCGTACCTATGCCGAGCAGCTCGAGGCATACCTTGAGCACCCGCCCGCCCCCGTCTCCCGGGTCCGGGATCGTGCCGAGCGTGGTCACGGTGTCGAGTGTCCACGCGAATCCGTAGGCCAAGGAGACGCCCTCGGTGATGGCGAAGCCGATCGTGCCGGCGAGCACGAGCGCCACGAGCGCACCAATCAGGACTCCCAACCGGCGCATGAACAGCCGCACCTCGCGCTGCGCGTGGGCGCGCGGCTCCAGGACACGGTGGCGGTCGGGTCCGCCGTGCTCGACGGGAAAGGTCTCACCCGTGCGCCGACTCCAGTTCGCCATCAGAGGAGAGCCTGACGGGCGAGGAGTATGTCGCGGTACGTGCTCATCGGTCGCTAGTAGTGGTACGGCTCTCCGGCCAGGATCTTGTGCGCGCGATACACCTGCTCGAGCAGGACCACGCGCGCGAGTTGGTGCGGGAAGGTGATCCGCCCGAGCGACAGGCGGTGGTCGACCTCCTCGAGGTCGAGCCCGAATGGGCCGCCGACCACGAAGCAGAGGTCGTGTCCGCTCCGGCGTCGCGCCTCGAGGAAGTGACTGAAGGCGACCGAGTCGAACTCCTCACCCTCCCGATCGAGCAGGGAGACGAACACCCGCTCGGGGATGCGGCGGCTGACGTGACCGTCTTCGCGCACCTCGATTAGCTCGAGCTTGACGTGGCGTGCGAGCAGCTTCTGGTAGTGCTGGACATCGTCGGAGAACGGCGGGCGCAGCCGCCCGACGGCTACGACAAGGATCCTCACGATAGGATCCTACGGTCCCATGGACGATCCTGGCCGCCCCGAGCGGCACATCAACATCCACTTCGCGCCGGAGATCATGGCCGGCGTCTACGCGAACTTCGCCAACGTAAGCCACTCGGATTACGAGTTCACGATCACGTTCGCGCGCGTGGACCACGAGGTGGAGGACGACGAGATTCCGGGCGTCGTCGTCTCGCGGATCAACCTGAGCGCCCGGTTCATGCGCGAGTTGATAGACGCGATGCAGGACAACTATTCCAAGTGGCAGACCCGCGAGGGGATCAAGAACCTGCCCGAGTACGGTGGCGGTCAGGAACCCGAGGAGCCCGCCGAATAACTCACCGCCGCCCCGATTCGCTCTGCGGTCGGAGGATGCGTGGCCAGCAGTGAGGTGAGCCATCGCGGCGGCTCGAGATCCGCAACGTTCTGCAGCGCGATCGCCCGCTCAAACGAGATGAACGCCTCAGGCGCGCCGGTAAGGGCCAGCGAGTAGGCGTCGCTGCGGCGCTCGATCGCCCGCGACAGGCGATTGCCGATCAACCCGGTGGGCGCGCCGACCACCACGGCGGCCAGGGCCAGCGCCGGAAGGGCGGCCGGGGTCGCGCGTTCGGGCGAGAGCTCCCAGCTCAAGCGCTGCACCGCGAGCGCGGCCGCCGGCGCCACCAGCGCGGCATAGAGGAGACCGCGGCTCACGTCGCGACCTCGAACATGGGCCAGCTCGTGCGCGACCACCACGCGGATCTCGTTGCGGCTGTAGCGGTCAAGCAGGGTGTCGAACAGCACGACGCGCTTGGTCGGCCCGAGCCCGGCCACGTAGGCATTGGCAGCGGTGGTGCGGCGGCTGGCATCCACCGAATAAACCTCCCCCACCTTGACCCCCGCCGCACGGGCCAGCTCCAGCACGTCCGAGCGCGTCTCGCGCTGGGCAAGCGGCGTGAACTCGTTGAACAGCGGGTCGAGCACCACGGGCGCCAGCGCGGCCAGGGCCCCCCCGAACACCACCGAGCCGACGGAGGCGGGAAGCCACCACCCTCTCGGATAGCGCCGCGTGATCGCCACCGCGGCCCCGCCCGCGCCGGCCGCGAGCACCGCCTCGATCGCCCCGCCCTTGACCAGGTCGACCATCCACCCGCGCCAGGACTGGGTGACCAGCCCGACCGTCATCCCGCGCTTACGCGCGATCGCTCGCAGCGGCAGGGCGGGCAGCGACAGCGCCACGGCGAGGCTTGCCCCCGCCGCCGCCCCGCCCAGCAAGGGACGCTTGAATCGCCTCAGCATGGCCCGTGGCGGCCGGCGCACCACCAGCGCGAGCGCACCGATTTCGACGGCCGCGGCCGTCAGTGCGAGCGCGAGCTGCGGGCGGGCGAACCGCGCCCCGCGCGCGATTTCGTCCTGGCTGAAATAGCTGTGGAGGTCGATCGGGGCAGGATCGATCGGCCGCTCGCGCGGGGACAGCAACCGCACGCCGATCTCGGCGGCAAGCACCGCCAGCAGCGCTGATTCGAGCGGTCGGTGGCGCGGCGGGGGCCTCACCAGCGAGACTGTAGCCGCGGACCCACCCAGCCGCGGGCCCATGAGAGTTGCCATCGTCTCGGACATCCACGGAAATCGGCACGCCTTCGAGGCGGTACTGGACGCGGTCGAGGCGTCCGAGTGCCACGAGATGTGGTGTCTGGGCGACCTGGTCGGCTACGGCGCGGAGCCTGATGCCTGCGTCGAGCTGGCGCGCCGGTACGCCGCGATCTGCCTGGCCGGCAACCACGACCTCGGGGTGCGCGGCGCGCTCCCCCTCGAGGAGTTCTCCCGCGGCGCCGCCCTCGCCGCGCGCTGGACCCAGAACGTGATCTCGCCGGAAACCCGAGACTACCTGGACAGACTCGAGCCGGCCCACCTCAACGAGAACGTCGGCCTGTACCACGCCAGCCCACGGGATCCGGTGTGGGAGTACGTGCTCTCGCCCCTTCAGGCCGAGCTCTGCCTCGACGCCCAATCGCACCGCGTCTGCCTCATCGGCCATTCGCACGTGGCCCTGTCCTTTTCCCGGGACGAGGGAGAATCGGCCAGCGGCCAGACACGCGGGCCCGGTGAGGAACTCGACATCACCGGCGGCGAATGGCTGGTCAACCCAGGCAGCGTGGGCCAGCCGCGCGACGGCGATCCCCGTGCCGGCTGGCTGGAACTTGACCTGGAGGCCGGGGAGGCCGTCTACCGGCGAACCGAATACGACATCGCCGGCGCGGCCGCTGCCATCCGGGCGGCGCGGCTACCCGATTCCCTGGCTGAACGTCTCTCCTACGGCCAGTAGCCTGCGACCCCCGTCCCTGCCCGAGCGCCCCGGCGCCCGCGGCTCGATCCGGCTAACGAAATGCCAACCACGCAACCCTCTAAAGTGAGCACGCGCATGCGCTATGCGCCTCGCGCCATTCTGGCCGGTGGGCTTGGCTTCGCCGCCGCGTTCCTCGTCGCCTGCGGCGGCAGCTCCGGCCTGCTCTCCGGCGATCAGTCGATCGCGCTGAGCGGCCAGGCCGATCAGATCTCCTCGGCCGTTCAGTCTGGGGACTGCGTCGCGGCAATCAACGCGAGCGCGGCTCTCGGCCGCAAGGTCCAGACGCTTCCGGTCACGGTTAACCCCACCCTGCGCAGCAACCTGACCGAGGGCGCGAGCACGATCGAGCAGCTCGCGACGAAGGACTGCCGGCACCACACCGCCTCTACCGCCTCGACACCGACCACCACGTCCTCGACCAGCACGACCACTTCGACGTCGACCAGCACCTCGACGAGCACGAGCACGAGCACGAGCACGCCCACGAGCACGACCACAACCTCGAGCACGTCTACCACCGCAACCACGCCGACCAACACGGGTACTACCTCTACGACGACTGGTGGTGCGGGGCTCGGGGGAGGCACAACCACCACCACCGGACACGGCGACGGCAACGGCAGCGGCGGAGCGGGCCCGGGTAATGGAAACAGCAACGGAACCGGCAGTGGCGGATGATTGATGGAACGATGATCGCCGCGCGCTATCGGCTCGAGAGCCGCCTCGGTGTCGGCGGCATGTCTACGGTGCAGCTCGCCTTCGACGAGCGTCTCGAGCGCTACGTGGCGATCAAGCTACTGGCCGAGCACCTGGCCGACGATCCGACCTTTGTCTCGCGCTTCCGCCGCGAGGCGCTGGCTGCCGCGCGGCTGGTGCATCCGAACATCGTCCAGGTGTTCGACTTCGGGTTCGACGAGCGGCAGGGTCGGCACTTCATCGTGATGGAGCACGTGTCCGGTCACTCGTGCGCCGAGCTCCTGCGCGACCACGGCCGGATGGACGTCGACCGGGCCGTCGATGTCGTCAGCCAGGCCTGCCGCGGCCTCGACTATGCGCACCGCAACGGCGTCGTGCATCGCGACGTCAAGCCAGGCAACCTGCTCGTGTCGGATTCAGATGTGGTCAAGCTGGCCGACTTCGGAATCGCCCGCGCCACCGACCAGTCGAGCATCACGCAGGTCGGCTCTGTGCTCGGGACCGCGGCGTACCTGGCGCCCGAGCAGGCGCGCGGCGATGAGGCCGGCCCGCGCGCCGACCTGTACTCGCTGGGGGTCGTGGCCTACCAGCTCCTGACCGGGCGCCTGCCCTACGAAGCCAACTCACTGTCCGAGCTCGCCCTCAAGCAGCAGCGCGAACCGCCGGTCCCAGTCGACGAGATAAACCGGCAGGTGACGCCGGAGCTGGCCGACGCGATTGCGATGGCGCTCGCCCTCGACCAGGAGGAGCGCCCCGCCAGCGCCGCCCAGTTCGCCGAGACGATTGCCAACGGAGCGCGTGGCATCGAGCCGCTTCCCGACGGCGCCAGGGCCAGGAGCCTCGGCAACACGGCGGCGACGCGGGTCATATCCGGCCGGGGCGCGCCGACGGGCCAGACTCGTGTGGCGGCTGCTCCGGCCACCGCCGCGCAGGGCCCCGCGACGGCGCGCACCCGTCAGCTCGAGGCTCGCCGGGCGGCGGCATATCCGCCGGCGACCGGGGCCTATGGCCCGGACGAGGCCTATCGGCAACCGGCCGAGCGCACGGGTGGGGGGCGAGCGGCGCGCCGCTTCCTCGCCTTCCTGGCCGTCGTGCTGCTGTTTGTCGCCGCCGTGGCGGCGGCGGTCACGATCTCAGCGAGCACGTCGAGCAACGTCGTGCACTTCCGCAAGGTCATCGCGCACGACACGAGCAGCGCGATCAAGCAGTTTCAGGACCTCGTCAACAAGTACGCGAAGTAACGCTTCGGTGCCAAGCTCCGGTGCCGTCCCCCTCGGGTGGCCGCGCGGCGGTTTGCGCTTGCTTGGCCACTGGATCGAGCGCGAGTCACCCGACGCACGACATGCACCTACGCAGCAACTGTGAGCGGGACGTTTCAATGAGGCCGCCTTCGGCGGCGTCCATGGGGCCATGTACCCCATCCGGACACGGGCTGAGTGCCTCAGACGACCACGCCGGGCGCCACCCCGGCCCGCAACGCGCCCGCCACCTCGGCCAGCCGGTCGCCCTCCACCGCCGCCCGCAGATCGTCCATCAAGCGGGCGATGAACCACAGGTTGTGCAGCGTGAGGAGCCGCAGCGCGGTCAGCTCGCCGGCGCGCAGGACGTAGTGCAGGTAGGACCGGGAGAAACCGGCCGAGCAAGCCGGGCAAGCGCAGCCTTCGAGAATCGGCTCGCGTGAAGCACGCCAGCGGCCCTTGGCCAGATCGACCCGCCAGCCGGCGGCGGGATCGGGAATCAGCGCGACGCCATGCCGGCCCAAACGAGTAGGCAGGGCGCAGTCGAACGTGTCGATCCCCAGCTCGACCCCGGCGATCAGGTCGTCGACGTCGCCGATCCCGAGCAGGTGGCGGGGCCGGTCGGGCGCGAGCCGATCCAGCTCCGCCGTGGTCCAGGACACGACTTCGTGCATCTGGGCCTTCTCGCGGCCGAGAGATCCGCCGATCGCGATCCCGTCAGCGCGGCTTGAAGCGACCACGGCCGCCGACAGGCGCCGCAGTTCCCAGTCCACGCCGCCCTGGACGATCCCGTACACGGCCTGCCCGGGTGGCCCGTGCTCGGTATGCCAGCGCAGACAGCGCTCGAGCCACCGATGGGTGCGCTCCATCGATCGCGCGGTGTACTCGCGCGAGACGTGAAACGGGGTGCATTCGTCGAACACGAGCGCGATGTCCGAACCGAGCGCGGCCTGAACCGACATCGACCCCTCAGGGGAAAGAAACCGCTCACGGCCGTCGACGTAGGAGCGAAAGCGCACGCCCTCCTCGGCAACGGACAGGATCGCGCCGGTGCGCCCGTCTGGGTCCGGACCTCCGGCCCGCGAGCGGCCGCGCCCCTTGATCTCGTCGGCCACGCCACCGTGGCCCATCGAGAAGACCTGAAATCCACCCGAGTCGGTGATGATGGCCTTGTCCCAGCGCATGAACGCGTGCAGGCCCCCCATCTCCCCCACAAGCTCGGGGCCCGGCGCCAGGAGCAGGTGGAACGTGTTACCGAGGATCAGCTCGTAGCCGAGCCCGGCCACGTCGCGCGGCTCCAGGGTCTTGACCGCCCCCTTGGTGGCCAGAGGCACGAACGCGGGAGTGCGAACGTCACCGTGGTTCAGGCGGAGCGTGCCGGTACGGGCACGCGAATCAGACGAGCGGGTCCGGACCGTGAACATCGCGGCACGGACCCTACTCGGCTCCCACGGCGTCCGGTCCGGCCGGCGCGACAGCGCGCCGGCCTGGACGGGCGGGTGGGTTGACTGTGAAGGAGAACTAGCCGGCGGGTGACTCGGTGTTCTCGGCGCCCTCGATGGTCTTGGCGGTGCCGCCGACCGAGATCTGGACCTTGCGCGGCTTCTGCTGCTCGGGCTTCGGGACACGTACCTCGAGCACGCCGCTGTCGAAGCTGGCCTGGATACCCTCGGCGTCGACGCCCTCCGGAAGCGTGAGCGACCGGGAGAACGAGCCCGAGGCACGCTCGACGCGGTAGAAGCCCTCGTTACGCTGCTCGTGCTCGGCCTTGCGCTCGCCCGAGATCGTCAGGACGTTGTCATCGAGCTCGATGTTCACGTCGCCCTCGTTCAGGCCGGGCAGATCGGCCCGCAGGACGAAGTGGTCATCGGTCTCCACCACGTCCATAGCCGGTATCCAGCGCCGCAACGTGGTCTGGCCGCCGTTGCCCGGGGCAGGCGCGTCGAAGAAAGTGTTGAACAGCCGGTTCATCTCGGTTTGCATCGTCTGGAGCTCCCTGACGGGCTCCCACCGGATCAATGCCATTTTCAAGACCTCCCTTGAGGACGACAGATTAGGTTGTTTCCACAGTATGAAATCTAAGTGGCCTGATGTCAAGTATAGTCCGCTTCAATCGCATAGATCGTCTACGTCATAGATCGTCTGCGTCGTACCGACCCGGCGGGCCGGCGCCGTGAGCTGTCCGGTCCAAGGTGCCCCCTGACCGCGGTCGGGGCAGGCGCCGGCGGTCGCATCGTTGAGCGGGCGGCGTGATTGCCGGGCCCCTCCTCCGGGAAGACGGCACTGGGGCATGAACGCCGTGCAGCGCGCGAGACGACACACCGAAGGGCCGGCGGCGCGCGCGCTCGCGCAGTTGGTCGAGCGCTTTGATCCGTCCGTGTTCGACGTGGCCCGGCCGCTCGTGAGGATCCGCGTGGAGGACGGCGAGGCTCGTGACGTGGTGATCGAGGACGGCGCCGCGCGCCTCGAGGACGCCCGAGGGAATCCCGACGCCATCCTGAGCGCCGATCCGACGACTTGGTGCGAGGTCGCCAGCGACATCCGCGGCGGGATGGGCGCCTTCCGCGCAGGTCGCCTCCGGATCCGGCGCGACCTGCACCTCGGCGTGGGCTTCCTGGCCGCCACCGCGCTGCCGCAGGGCCCGGGCAGGCTGCGGCTCCACAGCATCCGCACCGCGGCCGGAACGCTCTCCACGATGGAGGCCGGGACCGGCCCGCCAGTCGTGCTGCTCCACGGCTTGGGCGCGACCAAGGCGTCGTTTCTCCCCACCATCGACGCACTAACCCCCGCCTACCGGGCAATCGCGATCGACCTCCCCGGCTTCGGCGACTCGGACAAGCCGCTGTTCGGAGCCTACGACGCGCCATTCTTCGCGCACGCGATCACCGCCCTGCTCGACGCCCTTGAACTCGAGTCCGTGCACCTGGTCGGCAACAGCATGGGCGGGCGGGTGGCGCTTGAACTCGGCCTGTGCAACCCGGACCGGGTCCGCCGGCTCGTGCTGCTCGCCCCTTCGTTGGCCTGGCTGCGGCCTCGGCCGTGGGCGCCCTACCTGCGCTTGATCCCGAGCCAGCTGGCTATGTTCCAGCCGGCGCCGCGCCCCCTCGTCGAGATGATCGTCAAGCAGGTCGTGCCCGGCTCGGAGAAGGAGTGGACAGCGGCGGGCATCGATGAGTTCATGCGCTCATACCTGACCCCGCTCGGGCGGTCCGCGTTCTACGCCGCCGCCCGCAACGTCTATGTCGAGGAGCCGCGGGGACCCGATGGCTTCTGGACGCGGCTGGGCACCCTGAAGCCCGAGGCGCTGTTCGTCTGGGGCCGCAAGGACACCGTCGTGCCGATCGGCTTCGCTCGCCACGTGCGCGAGGTACTGCCCGCCGCCCGTCACCTGGAACTCGATTGCGGCCACGTGCCACAGCTGGAGCGGCCTCGCCAGACCCATGAGGCAATCGCCCACTTCCTCGCCACGGGCGCCGAAGGCTGAGGACCTGCGCTAAGCCGTAGGCGGCCCGCTAAGCCGTAGGCGGCCCGGTATCGACCGGGGTATTGCCGGCCGTCCCCCACTCCGCCCACGAGCCGTAGTACACGCTCACGCGCGGGAAGCCGAGCCGTTGCCTGAGCACGAACCAGACCAGGCTGGCTCGGTTGCCGATCGTGCAATAGACGACGACGTGCCGCCCCGGTACGACGCCGACCGCCCCGCAGGCATTGCGAACAACGTCCTCCGCCTCGTCCCGAACGGCCTCCACCGGCAGCCATCTCGCACCCGGTATGTGCCCGGCGCGTCCGCCGTCCTCCGCCGCACCCGAGGGCCAGAACTGCTCCCCGGTGAATTCCCCGAGCGAACGCACGTCAAGCAGCGTCACATCGGGGTCGCCGAGCAGCCCGAGGACATCCTCGCGCGTGACCGCCTCGTGCCGGGCACCGGGGGCGGGATAGGCCACCGGCGGGACGCGTACCGCCTCGTTCGACCACGCGTACCCCGCCTCGGCCCACTGCTCGCGCGGTCCGTCCATCAGGAAGACGGAGGCGTGGCCGTAGGAACGCATGAGCCAGAAGCCTAGGTAGGCCGCGTAGCCGTAGAAGACCACGGCGGTGTCCGGCCCAATCCCGGAACGCGAGAGCAGATCAGCGAACCGCGCGGCGTCGAGCGGCCGGTAGTCGACCGGCCGTAGGTCGCCGTAGGCGTTCCAGAACACCGCACCCGGAATCTGCCCGGTGTCGAATGCCGCCCGGCTGACGTCGACCTCGACCACCCGCACCGAGGGGTCGGCCAGGCGCGAGGCGATCCAGCTCGGATCCACCAGCGCGGTGTTGCTGTGGGGCGCGCGCGCGTTAAACGTCGCGGTGCTCATGTGAACCTCCAATCGTGCTGGTCATGTCTCTTCGATCCATCCCCGGAGGTCCTGGTCGGAGACGCGCTCGAGCAGCTCGGGGTGATCGATGCGCATGTGGTCGCGGATGCGCGTGACCACCTCGTCCTCGCTGTCGCCGCGGGCGACGTACCCGCACTCGCAATTGATCTGCTTGGCCATCTGGGTGGACCTCCTTCGTCCCGGGGTTTGTAGGCCCTCGCCGTTGGGCGTATGTTGGCGCGACATTGGACCCCATAGTGCGGATTCAGGTGTGCGGCACCCTCGCGGTCGAGATCGACGGCCGCCGGATCGACGATGCCCTGCCCGGCCGACAGGGGCGGTTGCTGTTCGCCTTCCTCGTTCTGCACCGCCTGCGCCCGGTGCGGCGCGACGAGCTGATCGACGCCCTGTGGCCGCAAGCGCCTCCTGCCGCGGCCGATACGGCGCTGCGCGCGCTCATCTCCAAGCTCCGCCGCGTGCTCCCCGACGGCATGCTCGACGGCCGCGCCGAGCTGCGACTCAACCTGCCGGCCGGCGCGTTCGTCGATCTCGAGGATGCCCGCGAGGCCATCCACCGAGCCGAGTCCGCCCTCGCCCAGAGTCAATGGCACCGGGCGTGGGGCGCCGGCCTGGGACCGCTGTTCACCGCCCGCCGCGGGTTCCTTCCCGACGAGGATGCCGACTGGATCCGGGACACTAGGCAGGAGCTCGACACGGCCTACCTGCGCGCGCTCGAGTGCTACGCCCAGGCGTGCCTGGGCGTGGGTGGCACCGAGCTGGCCGCCGCCGAGCGCGCGGGCCGTGAGCTGACCAAGCTCACCCCGTATCGCGAGTCCGGCTATCGCCACCTGATGCGAGCTCTAGCCCGAAGCGGCAACACAGCCGAGGCGCTGCGCGTCTACGAGCAGCTGCGCACGCTGCTGCGCGACGAGCTCGGGATCGCGCCATGCGCCGAGACGCTGCAGCTGCATACGGAGCTGCTCAGCGACCGCGCGCCGGCGGCCGGCTGAGGTCAGGACGAGATCATTGACCGCCCGGTCATCGCCCCGGGCTGCTCGATATCGAGGATCTGCAGCACGGTGGGCGCCACGTCGGCCAGGATCCCTTCATCGCGCAGATCGACGCCGGACGCGGTGACAATGAACGGGACAGGGTTGAGCGAGTGCGCCGTGTTGGGACTGCCGTCGTCTTCGAGCATGTGGTCGGAGTTGCCGTGGTCGGCGGTGATCACGCACGCGCCACCGGACCTGTGCACCGCGGTCACGACCTCCCCCAAACAGCCATCCACGGTCTCGACGGCGCGCACGGCGGCCTCGATCACGCCGGTGTGGCCGACCATGTCCGGGTTGGCGAAGTTGATGATCCCGAACGTGGGCGAGTCCTCGCGCCATGCTTCGACGAACGCCCGCGCCGCCGCGGGCGCGCTCATCTCCGGCTTGTGGTCGTAGGTCGGCACGTCGCGGGGCGAGGGCACGAGTTCGCGGCGCTCGCCGTCGAACGGCTGCTCCTCGCCGCAGCTGAAGAAGTAGGTGACGTGGGCGTACTTCTCGGTTTCGGCCACGTGCAGCTGTCGCACCGTGCGCTCGGCGAGAACGCGCGGGAGGGTCACCGAGGGCCGCTCCGGGGGGAACGCCACCGGGTAACCCCAGTCCTCCTCATATTGGGTCATCGTGGCGTAGCGCTCGACGACGGACGCGCCGCCCCGATCGAACTCGCCAAAGCCGGGTTCGGCCAGCGCGCGCGTGAGCTGGCGCATCCGGTCGGGGCGGAAGTTGAACGCGAACACCGAGTCGCCCGGGCGGATGCACGCTTCCCCGCCGCCCACCACGACGGGGGTGATGAACTCGTCGGTCTCCTCGCGCTCGTAAGCCTGCTTGACCGCCTGCACCGCCGACGCCGCGCGGTGCTCGGCGCTCCCGTGTACCAGCAGGTCATACGCCCGCTGCGTCCGGTCCCAGCGCCGGTCGCG
>JAFAZZ010000384.1 GCA_019239375.1 Solirubrobacterales bacterium
GCGAGCGTCCGCGCGATCACCCTTCGCTCGCTTCTTCGGACCGCGGAGCCCCGCCGTCTCCGCCGGCTCGGCCAGATGCACGATCGCACCGACCCGCCGCAGCTCCTCGACCACGAACCGCCAGCCCGTAGTCGCCTCCAGCGCGACCTCAAGCTGCTTGCCACCGAACCGCTGCACAAACTTCCGCACCGCCGCGCGGTCCGCCGGCGTCACGCGCGTGCGCTGCACCTCGCCGGAGTCGGTATCGACCCACTCGCCGGTCATCTGTCCTCGATGCTGATCAAGTCCCAATACGATCGTCATCCGGGGCCTCCACAAGCTCCACGGTTCAACAGCCCGCGCGGACACACTCCGCGCTTGAGCTGAGGAGGTCCCTACACGCGTGGTCGGACGTGCTGCTCATGACATCTTTCAGATGCGTGCTGGTAGCAGCACGCGATCGATGACATGGATGACTCCGTTCGATGCTTCGATGTCGCCCGTGACCAGGCGGGCGCCGTCGATGCGGGCCGCCCCGTTGTTGGAGATGGCCAGGTCCTCACCCTGGACGGTCTCGGCGGACACGCGACCGGCAATGTCGGCCGCCGTCATCCGTCCCGGCACGAGGTGGTAGCCAACGACGTCGGCCAGCGTGTCGGGCGTCGCTAGCAGGGACTCGACGGCGCCGTCCGGCAGCTTCGAGAACGCCTCGTCGCTCGGCGCGAACAAGGTGTAGGGGCCCTCGTACTCCAGCAGGCCGCTCATCCCCGCCCGCTCGACGGCGGTGATCAGCGTCTCGAGTCTTCCCGCTGCCCGCGCGGTCTGGAGGATGTTGACCGCGCGCGGCGCCGCCGAGTAGTGGCGCTCGGCCGCCTCACGCGCCGCCGCGTCCCGACCGTCGAGGATGGCCGCGTACACCAGCAGAGCTATCGCTCCGCCGACGATCAGCGTGACCAGCACGCCGATGACGAAGAGCGCGGGCGGGCTCACCGCTCGCTCCGCGGTAGCAGGACGGCCGCGAGCGACAGGATCGAGGGGACCCATAGCCCGACGAAGATGCCCTGGTCGTGATGGCCGCCGAACCACAGGACAACCGAGATCACGAACGAGACGAATGCCGCGAACAGGACCAGCGATCTCGCCCCGACCTCAGGTGCGGCGCTGACGGATGAGAGAACCTTGTGCATTTGGGGTTACCGTCCTTAGACAGACTCTGTACAAGCAATCGACAAGATAGCCGGAGACGCACCTTCTGTCAACGGTTTGTCGAAGTTGTGTATAGTCCACGCCGTGTCAGTGGCCGGCGGACATCGGATCGGGGAGTTCGCACGCCGCGTTGGCGTCACTCCCGAGCTCCTACGCGCGTGGGAGCAGCGCTACGGCCTCCTGCGCCCCGTCCGTACGCCCGGTGGCTTCCGCCTGTACGGTGAGGAGGACGCCGAACGCGTGGCACGAATGCGCCGGGGGCTGGACGAGGGGCTATCCGCGGCCGAGGCGGCCCGCGCCGCGCTCGAGACCCCGCCTTCGGCAGACCATCTGCTCGACGATGCCCGAGCTCGCCTGATGAGCGCGATCGAGGCCTACGACGAAGCCGCCGTTCAGGCCGCCCTCGACGACGGGCTGGCCGCATTCGGACTCGAGGCGTTTGTCCGCAACCTAATCCTGCCCACGCTTACCGCCGTCGGCCGCGGCTGGGAGCAGGGCAGCGTCGAGATCAGCCAGGAGCATTTCGCCAGCAACCTGATCCGAGGGCGGCTGCTCTCCCTGGCCCGGCTCTGGGGACGCGGCTCGGGACCCCTCGCGCTGCTGGCGTGCGCTCCGGGGGAGCAGCACGACACGACCCTGCTCGCCTTCGGCCTCATTCTTCGCTCCTACGGCTGGCGCATCCTCTTCCTCGGCGCCGATACCCCGCTGTCAACCCTCCAGGACGCCGCGAGAACGACCGCGCCCGCAGTGATCGTGCTCGTCACGTTCGACACAGCGCTGGTCGAGGCCGAGGGGACGGCTCTTCGCCGACTGGCGCGGATCGCCCCGCTGTTCCTCGGCGGCCCCGGCGCCTCCCCCGCCCTCACCGGCCACCTGCGCATTCGGCGGCTCAACGGCGATCTGATCGAGGCCGCCCACGAGGTGGCGAAGATGACCAACGAATGACTGTGTCCCATCCGAGACTGCCTCGCCGCTGATGGTGACGTGGCGCTCGCAGGGGGCGGCTCGTATACGGCCACGCGACCGCGTGCCCGAGAGCGGTTCGTCGCGGAGAGCAAGAAGACCCGTACCAACCCAAAGCCAGGTCGGGCGAGCGGACCCAAAGCCAGGTCCCGCGAGCGACATCGCCCGGGACGTGCTCGTCGCAACACGCAGGCAACCCGCCGATGCTGCTATTCGAATTCGCCCGACGTGCGACACGGAAGCGCGCGACGGCAACTGACCCCCTAGTGTCCGCGCTTAGGAGGTACAGACCGCCCATCATTCGCAGACCTGCTCCTGAAATTCGGTAAGCCCCTCACGCCGCAGCGCCCGAGGTCCAGCGCGCACGCCAGCCACCCACCAGGCTGGCGGTGAAGCAGTAACGCGCGGTCAGCCGACGCTGATCTCGACCCTGTTCGGATAGAACGCGACGTGGTCCTTGATCTCGGCAACCGCGTCGTAGGGCTGCTCATAGGTCCAGATCACATTCTCGAGCTCGCCGCCGGCGGTCGAGGGGCTGTAGTAGGACGCGTCGCCCTTGTACGGGCAGTACGTCAGATGGTCGGTAGGACTGATGACGTCGGCGTCGACGTCCTGCAGCGGCAAGTACTGGACGGGTGGGTAATTG
>JAFAZZ010000439.1 GCA_019239375.1 Solirubrobacterales bacterium
TCAGGTGCAATCCGGCGTGCAGGCTACCGGCGTCGATCACGATCTCGTTCCCTGGCGTCACGCAGCAGACGACATCGCAGCTGACCGCCTCGGCCAGAGATCCAACCGTCCAGCCGAGCTCCGAGGCAAGCGCGGCGGCCACCGCCACCCGGGCGTCGTGGCACAGGCCTGGCCCGTATCCGCCCGCCGCTAGGCAGCGCGCCGCCCAGGTGCCGTGCAGGCCGCAGCCGATGATTCCGACGGTCCGGGCGTCCGCACGGGCCAGAGCCGAGGCCGCCACCGCGGCCACCGCTCCGGTACGCAGCGCCGTCACCGAGCGCGCGTCGAGCAGCATCAGCGGCTCGCCGTTCTCCGCGCTGGACAGGCAGATCACCCCGGTCACCGTGGGGCGGCCCTGCGCGGGATTACCGGGGAACGAGGTCACCCACTTCAAGAGGGCCAGCCCATCGCCGCGGGCCGGCATGGCCCGGAAATCGCCGTGCGGTGGACTCGGCAGGTACACCTTGGCCGGCATCGCCCACGCGCCGGCGTGAAAGCGCATCAGGCCTTCACGTACACGCTCGATGGCCAGCGCGGGGGAGACCGCCTCCAGCACTGCCTCGTGATCGAGAACGGGCAGCTCGGGCACGCCGGGCACGATACGCTCAGCCCGCCCGTGAACCGGCGACCGAAGCTCAGCCTTGTCGCGCCCAGCGCCACCCCGGAGGAGGCGGCCGCTGTCGTCGCCGCGCTCGAGCGCTTCATGCGTGACACCGCGCCTCGCCCGGTCTCGCCGGCGCCCCGGCGCAATGCGTGGCAGCGGGCGGCGCTCGAGGAGGGCGTCAGCCGCGCCCCTGGCGAGCCGCCGCCCTGGGCCTGAGCGCTGCCGTTCGCGCCTCGGCCGAGCCGGCGCCCTGGGCCGGCCTGAGCGCTGCCGTTCGCCCCCCCGCCGAGCCGGCGCCGTGCGGCCTGAGCGCTGCCGTTCGCCCCTCGGCCGAGCCGGCGCCTCGGCCGGCCTGAGCGCTGCGTTCGCCCCCCGACCGAGCCGGCGCCCTAGGCCCGAGCGCTCCGGTTCGGGCCTCGATCCTCGCCGGAAGATGCTTGACAGGAACCGATGCGTCTGCGAGCGTCCAATGGGTTGGCTGGTGGGCCAACCAGTTGGCCCGCCAAGAAAGTTCCGGGGGCGTAGCATGAGGAGCCACTCCTCAGTCGTGCTTTTGGCGGGATATCACCCTCACCTGAAGGGCCTTGGTGGCGTGTCGCACGCTCGATGCGCCATGGCTCGCGCCCGCCGCGCGCCAGCGGCACCGGCATCGCTCAGCCCCCCAAGGTCGATGCCCGGGCCCGCTATGAGCGCCGGCTGAGAGCGCGCCGGCTGCCGCGGCGGTGGCCCCCGCCGTCGCGGCGCCGGACCCCCGCGAGGATGATGGCCCCCACCCAGCGGCGGCATCCTGCGGATGATCTCGCCGCCCCGCGCGGTCGGCAAGGCATGGATGCCGAACGCACCGCAGCCGCGACGCCGGTCGCCCGGCTCCGTGCGGGTCGGCGTCTCCGTGGCGGTGAGCGAGGCTGAGGGCGTCTCGCCCGCGGCGCCGCTGTGAGCGAGGCTGCGGGGCCCTTCCAGCGGCACTCGCGTCGCGAGCAATGGCCGGACGGGTCGAGCCGGAAGGCGCCGGGCCGCTGGAATGCCCTGCTGATGAAGCAAATCCCTGAACACCGATTGCCTTTTGGTACATTTGTCGTCCGTCCGCGACCGGAAGGAAGACCGATGCACAGCGCCCGCACCGGATCACTCGAGAACCCCGAGGTGCTCGAGAACGTACCGGGGCACATCATCCCGATCCTCGAGCGCGAGTTCGACGACTTCGACACCGAGTCGACCCGTTACCTGACCGGCGAGCTCGAGGGCGAGGAGTTCACCAAGTTCCGCCTCAAGCAGGGCGTCTACGGCCAGCGCCAGCCCAACGTGCAGATGGTCCGCGTCAAGCTCCCGCTGGGCGGTGTCACCCCCGAGCAGCTCGACGCGTTCGCGGCCGGGATCGAGCACTACGTCCCGTTGCGCAAGGGGCACATCACCACTCGGCAGAACATCCAGATGCACCACGTCCCGCTGCCCGACGCGGCCAAGCTGATCCGCGAGCTGGGCGACGCCGGCCTGTCCTCCCGCGAGGGCTGCGGGAACACCATGCGTAACGTTACCGGTGACCCGCGCGCCGGCACCCTCGAGGGCGAGCTGTTCGACATCACGCCATATGCCGGCGCCTACGTGCGCTACTTCGTCCGCCATCCCACCACGCAGAACATGCCGCGCAAGTTCAAGACGGCGTTCGCCGCCACCGCCGAGGACAACGCGATCACCAAGATCCACGACCTGGCCTTCCTCCCGCGCGTCAGCGAGGAAGGCGTGCGGGGTGTGGAGGTGCTCGTGGGTGGCGGGACCTCGATCATGCCGCGGCTGGCGCCCACCCTGTATGACTTCGTCGAGCTCGACAACGGCGATTACCTCAAAGTCGCCGAGGCCGTGGTGCGAATCTTCGATCGGACCGACTGGTTGCGTCCCAACCGCGCACGGGCCCGGATCAAGGTCCTGGTCGACAAGATCGGGATCGACGCCTTCCGGGAGATGGTCGAGGAGGAGCTGAACGGCGACTGGGTGCAGGAGCGCGACTTCAGCCCCGACAGGATCCTGTTCGAGTACGACGAAGAGGCGAAGGCGCCAGACAAGCCGCACTCCTCCGCGTCACCCAACGGAGACAACCGTGAGTTCACGCGCTTCGCCGAGACCAACGTGCAGCGTCAGCGCCAGCATGGCTTCTCGACCGTCGAGGTCAAGGTGCCCCGCGGCGATCTGATCCCTGACCAGTTCCGGGGGCTGGCCAACATCATGCGTACCTACACGGGTGGCGCAGCCCGCACCAGCGTCCATCAGAACCTGATCCTGCGGTGGGTGCGCGACGAATCCGTCTACGCCGTCTGGCGGGCGCTCGGCGAGCTGAATCTGAACGACGCCGGCGCAGACGAGATCACCGACGTGGTGAGCTGCCCGGGCACCGACTCGTGCAAGCTCGGGATCACGAGCTCCATGGGCCTCAACCAGGCCATCCACGAGCGCCTGGTCCAGATGCAGATCGACGACGCGCTGACCCGCCGAATCCACGTGAAGATGAGCGGCTGCCCCAACGGCTGCGGCCAGCACCACATCGCCAACATTGGCTTCTATGGCGCCTCGATCAAGGTCGGCGAGCACACCATTCCCGCCTACATCCCGCACGTCGGCGGGGCGTACGAAGGCGGAGACGTGCGCTACGGTCAGCGTCTCAAGGCCCGGCTTCCGGCCAAGCGCGTGCCCGAGGCGATACAGCGATGGGTACGCTTCTACGAATCCGAGCGGCGAGACGGTGAGGAATTCAACGCCTTCGTCGACCGCGTTGGAGCGCAGGAGTTCGAGGCCCAGGTCAAGGATCTGACGCTGCCGATCGAGTTCAGCCTGGAGAACATGAACTACTTCATCGACTGGACCAAGAACTCGCCGTTCGAGGTGATCCGCGGCGAGGGCGAGTGCGCGGTCTGACCGTGCCAGCGATGAGCGTGGCGATCCAAGATCTCGAGGCTGTCTCCGCCCAGGAGGTGCTGTCCTACGCCGTCGAGCGCTTCCACCCGCGGCTGAAGATGGCCTGCTCCTTCCAGAAGGAGGAGTCCGTGCTGCTGCACATGCTGACCGCGACCTGCCCTGAGCCCCGGGTGTTCATGATCGACACCGGTGTGCTGTTCCCCGAGACGCTCCAGGTCTGGAAGCGCTTTGAGGAGCGGTTCGCCGTGAGCATCGAGGTGGTCGACGCGCGCAGCGCGGACGAGCCCTGGACGATGGCTCGTTGCTGCGGCGAGGCCAAGGTCGACGCGCTCGATCGCGCGCTCGAAGACCTCGACGCCTGGATCACCGGGATCCGCCGTGAGCAGGCGCCTACGCGCGCCGGCGCGGCTAAGCTCGAACGCGACGAGCGCCGCGGGATCTGGAAGGTCAACCCGATCGCCGACTGGAACGAGAAGGACCTTTGGCGCTACATCTTCGAGCATGACCTTCCCTACCACCCACTGCACGATCAGGGCTACGCCTCGATCGGCTGCGCGCCGTGCACACGTCCCGGCAACGGCCGCGAGGGACGCTGGGCCGGCCTCGACAAGACCGAGTGCGGAATCCACGAGTGACGCGCTCATCTCGCGTTTGAAACTCGATCAGTGAGCCACCGTTGAACCCCCTGCATTACGAGCTGTCGCATCTCGAGACGCTCGAGGCCGAATCGATCCACATCTTCCGCGAGGTCGCGGCCGAGTTCGAGCGCCCTGTGCTGCTGTTCAGCGGCGGCAAGGATTCCCTTGTGCTCCTGCGCTTGGCCGAGAAGGCGTTCCGTCCTGGCCGCTTTCCGTTCCCGGTTATGCACGTCGACACCGGCCACAACTTCCCGGAGGTGATCGAGTTCCGCGACCGCCTGATCGAGAGTCTCGGCGAGCGGCTGATCGTGGCCAGCGTGCAGGAGTCGATCGATCGTGGACGGGCGGTCGAGGAGATGGGCCCGCGCGCGTCGCGTAACCGCCTCCAGACCGTCACCCTGCTCGATGCGATCGCCGAGCACGGTTTCGATGCGGCCTTCGGAGGCGCTCGGCGCGACGAGGAGCGCGCTCGGGCCAAGGAGCGGGTGTTCTCGTTCCGGGACGACTTCGGTCAATGGGAGCCCAAGCGCCAGCGCCCCGAGGTCTGGGCGCTCTACAACGGCCGCATCCGCAAGGGCGAGCACGTCCGCGTGTTCCCGCTCTCGAACTGGACCGAACTCGACGTGTGGCAGTACATCGCCCAGGAGCGCCTCGTGGTGCCCTCGATCTACTTCGCGCACACGCGGCAGGTGTTCGAGCGCGACGGGATGCTCTATGCGATGAGTCCGCACGTGGAGCTGATCGAGGGCGAGGCGCCGTTTGAAGCGTCCGTCCGTTACCGCACGGTCGGCGACATGACGTGCACCGGCGCCGTGCGTTCCTACGCCACCACGTTGCCCGCGGTGGTGTCCGAGATCGCCGCCACACGCGTGACCGAGCGCGGAGAGACGCGCGCGGATGACCGCGTGACCGAGGCGGCGATGGAGGATCGCAAGCGCGAGGGCTACTTCTGAGCCTGATGTCCCCGGGCGCCGCGAGCAACGGCCACGCAGTCACCACGCGCACCAGCGAGCTGTTGCGCGTCGCCACCGCCGGCTCGGTCGACGACGGTAAGTCGACCCTGATCGGCCGGCTGTTGCACGACTCGAAGGCGATCTTCGAGGACCAGCTCGAGCACCTGGTGAGGACCTCCGAGCGCCGCGGCGACGGCTACGTGAACCTGGCGCTGCTCACCGACGGCCTGCGCGCCGAGCGTGAGCAGGGGATCACCATCGACGTCGCCTACCGGTACTTCCAGACGCCGAGGCGCAAGTTCGTGATCGCCGACACGCCGGGCCACGAGCAGTACACCCGCAACATGGTCACCGGCGCCTCCACCGCGGACCTGTCGATCGTCCTGGTCGATGCCCGCAAGGGCGTGAGCGAGCAGACCCGCCGCCACGCCTACATCGCCTCGCTGCTGCGCATTCCGCACCTAGTCGTGTGCGTGAACAAGATGGACCTGGTCGGCTACGACGAGGCGGTGTTCGAGCAGATCGTCGAGGAGCTGACCGACTGGACCGCGCGCATGGACATCGCCGACATCAGCTTCATCCCGATCTCGGCCCTGCACGGCGACAACGTGGTCGAGCGCTCGCTTCAGATGGCGTGGTACGACGGACCGCCGCTGCTCTACCACCTCGAGCACGTGGTGATCGCACCAGATCGCAACCTGACCGACATCCGCTTCCCCGTGCAGTGGGTGATCCGGCCGAACCATGATGAGCACCACGACTACCGCGGCTACGCCGGTCAGATGGCCGGCGGCGTGCTGCACCCCGGCGACCATGTGATGGTGCTGCCCGGCGGCCAGCGCACCGAGATCGCCGCGATCGAAACCTTCTCAGGCCCGGTCGAGACCGCGTTCCCCGCGATGTCGGTCACCGTGCGGGTGGCCGACGAGATCGACATCTCCCGAGGGGACATGCTCGTCGAGCCCGACGATCCCCCGGCCGCCGCCCGCGAGCTCGAGGCGATGGTCTGCTGGATGG
>JAFAZZ010000077.1 GCA_019239375.1 Solirubrobacterales bacterium
TGGAACGCTGGCGCCGCTGTCACAGATCCACCTCGACTCAGCCCGCGTGGCCGGCGCGGGGGACGGCACAGCCGGGGCCGGGGGCGGACGCCGCAGCTATCGCCAGATCGAATCTAGGTCGCTCGAAGCGTCCTGGAGCTGCTCCACACGATCGTGCACCTCGGCCTCGGAGGTCATCAGCCGACGGGCGTGGTCGAGGTCGTCGGAACGTCCGACGGTCAAGGCCGCCGCCACGCGGCCGCCCGATAGATAGAAGATCGTGAACTCGCCGCCTTCGATCGAGTCGCGGACCACCTCCCGGTCCCACGCGTCGGCGGGGCCGACGTACTCGAGCGACGTCCAGTCGGAGAGGTCGGAGAAGAAATAGGGCACGACGTCGTGAGGCTGGTCGCGGTCGAGCATGTTCAGCGCCGCCGTCTTGCCCTGGTTGAAGGCGACGTCCCAGTGCTCGACGCGCAAGCGTCGGCCGCCGTGCGCGACGCTCTCATACTCGGCGATGTCGCCCGCTGCGTAAATGCCCGGCACGCTCGCCTGGAGCCGCGAGTCGACGCGGACGCCGCCCAGCTCGCCGATCTCGAGGCCGGCGGTGCGGGCCAGCCTGACGTCGGGTACAGCTCCGACGCCGATCACCACCGCGTCGGCCTCGAGCTGGCGACCGGCCTTGGTAATCACTCGGGTGACCCGGCCGCCGGCGCCTTCAAAGCGCTCGAGCTCGTCGTCGCCGTGGATCTCGATCCCGTGCTCCTCGAGGCGATCCTGGAAGAAGCGCCCGGCTTGCTCGCCGAAATGGCGGCTGAGCGGCACGCGCTCGAGCATCACCAGTGAGCAGGAGCTGCCCCGTTCGGTGAGCGAGGCGGCGACTTCGCACGCGATGTATGAGCCGCCGATGAGCACCACGCGCTTTCCGGCGGCGTCGGCCCGGATCGTGTCGCTGTTGCCGAGGGTGCGCAGGTAGTGGATGCCTTCGAGCTCAGCGCCGGGGACCGACAGGCGGCGGACGCCGGCGCCCGTGGCCACCAGGGCCTTATCGAAGCTCACCTGCTGACCGTCGGATAGCTTCACGCTGCGCGCACTCAGATCGAGCTGCGTGACCGACACGCGGGTGAGCGCTTCAACCTGCTGCTCTTCGTACCAGTCCGGCGGCCTGAACAGGGTCTCCTCCCGCGATTCCTTGCCCTGCAGATAGCCCTTGGAGCAGGGAGGGCGGTTATAGGGAAGATCCGTTTCGCGTCCGATCAGCAGGATCGCGCCGTCCGCGCCAGATTCGCGGAGCCAGCGGGCGCAGTTACCTGCCGCGAGGCCGCCGCCGATGAGCGCGTAGGCGACGTGGCGGTCAGTCATCAGCCCGGGGACGCGCCGTTCGGGGCGAACTGCGGCGTGATCTGCGACTCAAGGCCCGGGTCGAGGATCAGCAGCACTTGGTCGCCGGGCTGGATCACCGAGTCGGCCTTGGGCACGAACCCGGCGCCGCCGCGCAGGACCGAGATGATCAGGGAACCATCCGGCAGTTCCACGTCCTGCACCCGCCGGCCGGCGGCCTCGGAGCCGCGGCCCACCTCGAGTTCGATGATCTCCAGATGCTCCTCCTCGAGCGCCAGCAACTGGATCAATCCGTACTCGGGTACCTCGTGCTCGATCAGCCGCAGGATCAGATCGGTGGCCGACACCGCGGGCTGGACGTCGAGCAGCCGGAAATGCTGGAGGTTGCGCGGGTTGTTGACCCGGGCCACGATCCGCTGAACGCCGTACTTCTCCTTGGCCATCTGGCAGATCAGTATGTTGTCCTCGTCGTCCCCGGTGACCGCGATGACCAGATCGGCGCGCTGGATGCCCGCGCGCTCGAGCACCCACAGCTCGGTCGCGTCGCCGTACTGGACCGCGTGCTCGAGCTCCTCCTCGACCACGCGGTAGCGGCCGTGATCTGACTCGATGAGCGTGACCTCGCGCTCCTTGGCGATCAGCTCACGGGCGAGGTTCCAGCCGACCTTGCCGGCGCCGCAGATGATCACGTACATGGCCGGCCTCCTTCGCGCGTGAGGGTCTCGGGACGCGCGCTCATGCCAGCATCACGCGCGAAGCCTCGTCAATCGCGACCTGGGTTGGGCAGATCGTCAGCAGGCCCTGCTCCGCGTACCAGGCCGCGCGCGCGGGGTCGGCGACCCGGACCACAACCTTCTGGACCTTGAAGCGCCGCTGGGCTATCTGGGCGATCACGAGGTTCGTATTGTCGCCGCTGGTCGCGGCCACGAACACGTCCGCCTGTTCGATGCCCGCCTCGATAAGCCCGTCGATCTCGAGGGCCGTGCTCACAGTGAACCGGCCGCCGGCGTCCTCCCAAGTCGTCAGCTGATCCTTGTCGAGCCGCTCGTGGGAGAGCGGGTCGCTGTCGAGGACCGACACCTCATGCCCGGCGTCGAGCGCCCGCTTGGCCACTGCCGATCCCACCCGACCCGATCCCACGATCAGAATGAACACCGCGTGCAACTCTAGTCGCTTCGGTGCCGTCCGTCTGAGGTGAGCGGTGGCTCCGGTGCCGTCCGTCTGAGGTGAGCCGCGCCCCCGATGTGCCGATTGGCCACCGGATCGAGCGCGAGTCACCTCAGACGGACATCCACCTACGTAGCTTCGGCGAGTCACGCGCACGGTGTGCGGGAACGCCAGCGGCCGCCCGTGGCTGGTTTATGCGTGAGACGCGCTGGCGACGCGCCGGCCCCCTGGCTTACAAAGCTGTTGGGGCGCCCGGCGCGATCTGACGAGGTGGCGGTCCCGCTCGGGGTGACTCGCGTCGACCTCGGCAGGACGACCCCGGACTCGGAGGACGGAGCGGCCACCCCCGGCGGGACCGCCACCGGAGTCAGGTAATGAGAGGGATGATCAGCAGCGCCACGATGTTGGCGACCTTGATCATCGGGTTGATGGCCGGCCCGGCCGTGTCCTTGTATGGGTCGCCGACCGTATCACCGGTCACCGCGGCGGCGTGTGCCTCGGAGCCCTTCCCACCAAACGCTCCGTCCTCGATCAACTTCTTCGCGTTGTCCCACGCGCCACCGCCCGAGGTCATCGAGATGGCCACGAACAGGCCAACCACGATGACGCCAATGAGCAGGCCGCCCAGGGCTTCGACGCTGATCAGGCCGACGATGAACGGGATCAGGATCGGGATCAGCGAGGGCAGGATCATCTCGCGCTGGGCGGCGCGGGTGACCAGGCCCACGGCGGCTCCATACTCGGGCTGCTCGGTGCCCTCCATGATCCCGGGCTTCTCGCGGAACTGACGCCGCACCTCCTCGACCACGGCGCCCCCGGCGCGGCCGACTGCCTCCATGGCCAGCGAGGCGAACAGGTAGACCATCAGCCCGCCGAGCAATAGGCCGATCAGCACGGCAGGGTTGCCGATCGAGAAGTTCGGATGCTTGCCGGCGTCCACCACCTCGGTCTCGAACGCGTTGAACAGCACGAGCGCGGCCAGGGCGGCGGAACCGATCGCGTAACCCTTGGTGACGGCCTTCGTGGTATTGCCGACCGCGTCGAGGGGGTCGGTCACGTTGCGGACGTCCTCGGGGAGGTCGGCCATCTCCGCGATGCCGCCGGCGTTGTCGGTGATCGGGCCGAAGGCGTCGAGCGCGACGATCAGCCCGGTGAGCGACAGCTGGGCCATCACGGCGACGCCGATGCCGTAGATCCCGTTGGTAGTGCCGCCGCCGGCCAGCTTCCAGGCGCCGAGGATGCCGAGTGCGATCACGATCGCCGGCGGCGCCGTGGACTGAAAGCCCGAGGCTAGTCCCTGGATGATGTTGGTGGCATGGCCGGTCTGCGACGCCCGCGCCGTGTTCTTGACCGGCGCGAAGCGCGTCGAGGTGAAGTAGTCGGTGATCACGAACAGGCAGGCGGTGACCCCGATCCCGATCAGCGCGCACAGGTAGTACTTCCACCAGTGCGGCGCCGGTGCGCCCGTCGCGTTAAAGGTGAGCTTGTCCATCATCCAGTAGGTGATCGGGATGAAGGCGAGGGCGGCCAGCACGCCAGAGACGACCAGACCTTGATAGAGCGCCCGCTCGACGTTGCCGCTGCGCGACTTGACCGCGAACGTGCCGATGATCGAGGCGACGATCGACACCGCGCCGAGGACGAGCGGGTAGAGCGCCACCGCCGACTGCTGCTTGAAGAGCAGGACGCCGAGCAGCATGACGGCCACTGCGGTGACCGCGTAGGTCTCGAACAGGTCGGCCGCCATGCCGGCGCAGTCGCCGACGTTGTCGCCGACGTTGTCGGCGATCACGGCCGGGTTGCGCGGGTCGTCCTCGGGGATGCCAGCCTCGATCTTGCCGACCAGGTCGGCGCCGACATCCGCCGCCTTGGTGAAGATGCCGCCGCCCAGGCGCGCGAACACGGAGATCAGCGAGCCGCCGAAGCCGAGGCCGATCAACGCGTCCACGGCGTTTTTGGTGCTCTCGCCAGCGATCCAGGTGAGGATCCCGTAGTAGCCGGCGACACCGAACAGCGCGAGTCCAACCACGAGCAGGCCCGTGACCGCGCCGCCACGGAAGGCGACGTCGAGCGCACGGGAGACGCCGCTGCGCGCCGACTCGGCGACGCGAGCGTTGGCCCGCACCGAGACGTTCATCCCGATATAGCCCGCCGATGCGGACAGTGTCCCGCCGATGAGGAAGCCGATGGCGACCCGGATGTTCTGGATCGGGATCAGGACGATGAACAGGACCACGCCGACCCCGGCGATCGTGGTGTACTGCCGGTTCAGGTACGCTCGCGCGCCTTCCTGCACCGCGGCGGAGATCGTGCGCATCGTCTCGTTGCCGGGTGACAGCGCGAGCAGTGCGCGCGAGGTCAGGACGCCGTAGACAACGGCAGCGCCGGCGCAGACGAGCGCAACAAGCACGCCGTGGTGGGCAAGAAAGCTGGACAAGGAGGTCCTCCGAAGAAGGTCTGAGTTAGAGAGAGGGCGCGCGGATGCGCAGCCAAGACAAACTGGAAAAGGGCCGCCGCCCGTGCTGGTCGAGCGGAGCCCCGGAAAGGAGCGAGTGTAGCGGGCAGGCCGGCGATACGGCGCCACGTTCGCGCCGCCGAACGCTGCTCAGCGCACACCGCTTGGGATAAAACTACTGCATGGCACCAGTTCTGCCGAGCGGAGGTGTCCATCGGTGCAGAAGCCGGGCGGCAGCGGGCCAGGCGCCGACAAAGGGCTGGGCGCCGTGGGCGGGGCGACGGATGGGCCACGCGCCGGGCGGCAGCGGGCCAGGCGCCGACATAGGGCTGGGCGCCGGTGGGCGGGGCGACGGATGGGCCACGTGCCGGCCGAGGCCGCCGGCACCACGCAGTTCTTACTGGCCGGGCACCCAGAGACGCCCGCTGCGCTGCGCCGGCCCCGGCTCGCCCGGCTTGGGCCGCTCGGGCTCGGACGACGCGCCCTCGCCCGCGGGTTGAGACGGCTCCGCCGCGCCAGCCCCCGCCGCGCCAGCCCCCGCCGCAGCCTCCGCCGCGCCTGCCGTCGCCCCCCGGCCGCCAATCTTCACGAACGCGATTTGAAGCTGGGACACGGCGTCCCGAATCGCGCCGATCTGAGACGGCGCCGTCTGCTCGAGCACGGGAAGCAGAGCGCGGATCGATTCGATGGCGAGCCGGACCTGCTCGGGGTCGCGCTCGCTCTCGGTTCCGGGTGCCATCCCGGTGCGGCGCATGCCGAGGTTAGCCAGCGCAGCCACGTTGTCGAGCAGGATGTGCTCGACGCGAAGCCGCTTGATCTCCTCCTCGTAAGCCTCTCGCAGCTGTTCTTCCGATGGCTGTCTGGGCTCGCTGCTCATCGCGTCACCTCCGCCGCGCCGGCCGCATAACTCATCGCGTCAGCTCCGCCGCGCCGGCCGCATAACTCATCGCGTCACCTCCGCCGCGCCGGCCGCATAACTCATCGCGTCACCTCCGCCGCGCTGGCCGCATAAGTGTCCCGCGTCTCGGCCACGACGGCGGCGTAGGCCTCGGGGAGGCTGACGCCGGTCTCCGTAAGCCGCCGCTGGCGTTGCGCTCCGTTCAAAGCCGGGAGCGCCAGATCGATCCCCAGCTCGGCGCGGACCGGCGCCGACCAGGCCAGGAGCCGCTCGAGCGCCTCGGCGGCCGGGTAAGCCTCGCCCCGGTCGAGGTCGAGCAGCTTGCCGTCCAACCCGTGGCGAATCGCCCGCCAAAAGTTCTCCTCGATCAAACGCCTGGGATGGTCCGACCACGGCATGCCCTCATCGACGTCACGCGCCGCCTGGGCCACGCTGGCCACGATCAGGCCCGCGAGCGCCTCTGACTCGGGAGCCGTCATCTGGGCGTCACAGATCCTCACCTCGACGGTCCCGAAGGAGAAGTGTGGACGGATCGACCACCACACCTGTGTGTACTCGACGATTGACCGCGTCTCGAGCAAAAACCCGATGTACTCGGCGAACGGCTGCCAGCCGCCGAAGGTGTCCGGGATGCCGCACCGAGGGAAGCTCTTGGTGAAGATCTGGCTCCTCGCACTGTGCAGCCCGGAGTCGCGGCCGTCCAGGAACGGCGAGTTGGCCGAGATGGCGAGCAGGAGCGGCAAAACCGGGCGCAGCCGGTCGCAGACGAGGACGGCGCGGTCGGCGCCCCGTACGCCGATGTGGACGTGCAGAGAGAACGTGTTGTTGCGCCAGGCAACGTATTTGAGACCCTCTTCCACCCGCCGATAGTGCTCGGTGTCGATGATTCGCTGGTCGCGGTAATCGGACCACGGATGGGTTCCGGTCGACCCGAGGGCCACGTCCTGCGAAGCGGCCAGCGCGAACAGCCGCCGGCGGCACTCGCGTTGGGCCGCGAACGCGGAGGCCAGGTCAGAACATCTTCCCGAGCGGATCTCGATCTCGGAGGAGATGAGCTCGCCTGCGATCGACTCGGCCAACACGGGATCGGCCGCGGCAGCATTCCGAAGCTCGTCGAATCGGGCCACCAGTTCCAGCGAGCTCGGATGCAGCAGCGCGAACTCCTCTTCGAGACCGACGGTGAAATCCGTCGAGCCTTCGAAGGCGGCGCGGGCCGATTCGACGTCGATGATGCTCACGCGTGGATCACCCCTGGTGAGGATCAGGTGAGGTAGAAGTAGAGCGCGTAGAGCAGGTCGACCGCCGGGCTCGAGGTGTGCACAGTCACCTCGGGAGGCACCTGGAGCAGTGCGTCGGAGTAGTTGAAGATGATCTTCACGCCAGCCTCGACCAGCTCATCGGCGAGCTTCTGCGCCGCCGGGGACGGCACCGCGAGCACCGCGACGACGATGTCCTCCTCCTCGATCACCGCGCGCAGCTCGGAGTTGTGCCGCACCGCGAGGGGACCAATCCGCTCTCCCACCTTCCCGTGGTCAACATCAAATACAGCCACCACTCGGAATCCGTGGTCGGCGAAGATGTCCGAGGTGGCGATCGCCGTGCCCAGGTGCCCAGCCCCGAACAGCGCGATGTTGTGCTGGCCCGAGGTGTGCAGGATCTTGCGGATCTGGTTGACCAGCGACTCGACGTTGTAGCCGACGCCGCGCTTGCCGAACTTGCCGAAGCCCGAGAGGTCGCGGCGGATCTGGGTCGAGTTCACGTGGGTGTAGTCCGCGAGCTCCTGCGAGGAGATCGTCTCCTTGCCCATCTTGCGGGCCTGGATCAGGACCTGCAGGTACCGCGACAGGCGCGCAGCGACCCCGAGCGCGAGTTTCTCGCCGGGTTTCTCAAGTCCGGCCTGAGCCGTATCGGCACCGCTCCCGACCGTGTAGCTCATCCGGTGTGCACCATATCGAGACGGCGTTCCAGCTCGGACTCGTCGACGAACAACTCGAAGGCCTCGACGCCATCGATGGTCACGACCGGGATGCGCTCGAGATAGGCCCTGAGCAGCGCATCATCCGCCTCGATGTCCCGCTCGGCGAAGGCAAACGGCCGCCGCCGGCGCACTCGCTCCACGATCACCCGCGCATCGTCACACAGACAGCACCCAGGACGGCTGTAGAGGATCACGCTCCTCATCGCGCCACCAGTATCCGCTCGCCGGTGGCGTACACGTCGAGGCCGAGATATTCCGGGTAGGGAAGCGCGGCGACGAACCGCGCCGCGCTGGCGATCATCGCGGCGTTGTCGGTGCACAGCACGCGCGGCGGCACGTGCAGCTCGACTCCGAGCCTGGCCATCCGTGAGCGCACGACGCCGTTGGCTGCGACGCCACCTCCCACCGACAGCCGCCCCAGGCCGGTCGCCGACAGCGCCCGTTCGACCCGCAACGCCAGCGACTCGACGATGGCCCGCTGGTAGGAGGCGGCGAGATCGGTCCGCCGGCGCTCCGCCTCCTCGGTCCCGAGGTCGCGCACGCGGTAGAGCAAGGCGGTCTTCAAGCCCGCAAACGAGAAGTCGAGCCCGCCCATTCGCTCGCCGGCCGGAAAACGAAATGCGCTCGGATCCCCGTCACGAGCCAGGCGTTCGAGCGCCGGTCCACCCGGATAGCCCAGGCCGAGTAGCCGCGCGCCCTTGTCGAACGCCTCGCCGGCGGCGTCGTCGAGCGTCTGCCCGATCACCTCGAACCCTGGCCCCGGCCCGACGACGCGGGCGAGCAGCGTGTGGCCGCCGCTCGCGACCAGGCTCAGGAAGGGCGGCTCGAACGGCTCCGGCTCCAGGAACGCAGCGGCCACGTGACCGTGCAGATGATCGACCGGCGCCAGCGGGAGCTCGTGGGCGGCCGCAAGACCCTTCGCCGTGGCCACGCCCACGAGCAGCGCCGCCACCAGTCCCGGGCCGCGCGTCACGCCCACCAGATTGACATCCGGCAGGGAAATCCCCGCCTGGCCCAGCGCGTCGTCGACCACGTTGCCGATCAGCTCGAGATGGTGGCGCGAGGCGATCTCGGGGACCACGCCGCCGAACCGGTCGTGCACGCCCTGGGAGGAGATCACGTTCGAGCGGATCTCGCCGGCCGACGTGACGACCGCCGCGCAGGTGTCGTCACAGCTCGTCTCGAGGGCGAGGATCACCCCGAGGCGCTCGAGGTCGACGCCGTCTCGGCCGTGCGCCACATGATCAGGGCATCCTCACCGGTGTCCTGGTAGTAGCGCCGCCGCGTGCCGGCCGACCGGAAGCCGAAGCGCTCGTACAGGGCGATCGCCGGGCTGTTGGACGGCCGCACCTCGAGCGTGTAAGACGCGTCCCGACCCGCCCGCGAGATCATCTCCTCGAGCAGCCCGGTGGCGATCCCGCGGCGCCGGGCCGGCGGGTCGATCGCGATGTTCATCAGGTGCCAGATGTCCGCGTAGCGCGAACAGATCAGGTAGCCGACGATCCGGCGGTCCTCGATGGCCGCCAGGCACACCCCTGAGGGCTTGGACAGCTCGAGCACGAACATGGCCAGCGACCACGGCGTCGGGAAGGCGCGCCGCTCGATCGAGATGACCTGCGGAAGGTCGGAGTAGCCGAGGGAGCGAATCGTGATGGAGGGCGAGCTCATGACGTGCGGTTGGCGGTGATCTCGGCGTCGGGCGCGCGGAGGTAGTCCGGCCGGACCTGGTCGGGGACGTCCCCTTCCAGGCGGTCAGCGAGCCGGCAGTGGTTGACGGCCGTGACCTTGTGGAGCGGGGAATCGTCCTCTGGAATGAAGGATCCCGAGCGCTCGAGAGCTTCCCTGAATGCTATCGCCCCGTCTCCGATCGCCAGCGTGGAAGGACCAAGCGGGGTCACCAGGTCGGCCAGCGCCTCGGGGGCCACCGCGCGAGGAGGCAGCAAGGCACTGTCGAACTCCTCGACCTCGTCCATCCGCCAGCCCGCCGCGAACACCTCGCCTCGGCGGGCGTCGAGCACCGCGAGCACCGCGTCCAGACCCGCCGGCACGACGTCCGGATGCGGACGGGCCAGGGCCAGGGACTGAAGCGTCGAGACGCCCACGAGCGGCACGGACCGCGCCCGGGCCAGGGCCCGAGCCGTGGCGATCCCGATGCGCAGGCCGGTGAACGTCCCGGGCCCGACGCCGACGGCGATGCGGTCCACCCCGCCCCATCCGACCCCGGCCCGTTCCATCACCCTGGCCACCAGCGGCAGCAGCCGGGTGGCGTGGCCGGGGCGCTCGCCGGGCAGCGGATCGTGCCGCGCGGTGAACACCACGTCGCCGACTCCGGACAGCGCCACCGTGGTGGCCGGAGTCGCGGTGTCGAACGCGAGGATCGTCACGGTCCCTCGATCACGATCCTGGGGCTGCGCTCCGCGCAGCGTCCCTGGGACCGGGCACCCCGTCCGGACCCAGGCCGAGCTCCGGCGGCGCAAAGATCGTCACGGTTCGGGAGTCCCCCCCGGCGTGCTCGATCAGCACCCGCGCGGCCACGTGCGCGAGTCCGGCGATCCGCGCCGCCGCGCCGCCGGCCCACTCGACGAACGCGACCCGGTCCGGACCGATGTAGTCGGACAGCAGTTCCGGGTCCTCCGCGTCGAGATCGGCCACGCGATACAGGTCCAGATGGGCGACCGGCACCCGCCCGGGGTAGCGCTGACCGATCGTGAATGTCGGGCTGGTGACCAGGCCCTCCACCCCGAGCGCCCGGCAGGCGCCCCGCACGAAGGTCGTCTTCCCCGCCCCGAGCTCACCTTCGACCAGGACCACATCGCCGGCCTCGAGCCGGCCGGCCAGCTCCGCGGCCAGCGCCTCGGTCTGCTCGGAGCTGCTGGTCACCTGGCGTCGCGACATCGCCATATGCCAATGTAGTGCAGCCCTCGAGGCCCGCCGGGCAGAGCCACGCCTCCGATCGGTTCGGTACCGTCAGCGCAATGATCCGCTCGCTCCGGAGCCGCTATGAGCCGCAGATCACGCGACTGCGCGACTCGGACACCGCGAAAGCGGCGGGCCTGGCGATCGCGATGATCGGCAACAACCTCATCGCACTCGTCTCGACGTTCGTGTTCGCGCGTCTGCTCGGAGACAACTACGGCCGGCTGGCCGCGCTGATCAGCTACCTGCTGATCCTGACCGTGGCGGGCCAGGCGATGCAGGTGGCCACCGCGCGCGAGGGCGTGCTCGGGCATCTCGGGACGGGCGAGGGGCTCCTGGCCACGGTCAGGAGCTGGACGCGCGCCATGGTCGTTTTCACGGTCGTGCTGACCGTGATCTCGATTCTCCTGCGCCAGCCGATCGCCGACGTGGTCGGGGTCAATAAGTACCCGTGGGCGGCGGCCGTGGGCCTACCCGCCGGCTGCCTGTACCTGGAGGTGTCGCTCCTGCGCGGCGTCCTGCAGGGCATCGGCGACTACCGGTCGGTGGGCTACAGCCTGGTGGGTGAGCAGGCCTCCCGCCTCGTCTTCGGCACGATCCTGGCCGTCGCCGGGCTGAGCGTGACCGGCGCCTACATCGGCTCGCTGCTGTCCTACGTCGCGATGTCGTTCTACTGCGTGTTCGAGCTCAACCGCAGCGTGTACGGCCCGAACTGGCGGCCGTCACGGCAGCCGCGGACGATCACGCGCGAGGTCGCGTTCCGGCTCTGGCCGCACGTCAAGCGTGCCTGGGCGCCGATCGCCGGGCTGATCGTGATCGCCGTGCTGCAGAACATCGACATCATCGTCGCCAACCACCAGTTCGACAAGCACGACGCCAGCTCGTACTCGGCCGTCGCGGTCGCCGCCAAGGTCCTGATCTGGGTGGCCATGGGCGCCGGCTTCTACCTCGTCCCCGAGGTCTCGCGTCGCCGCGCCGAGGGCGAGGACACGAGGCCCGTCCTGGCGCGCGCGCTGGGGATCATCGTCGTCTGCGCCGTCCCCGTGCTGCTGATCTTCGCGTTCGCCTCGGAGCCTCTGATCCGGATCGCCTTCGGCGCGGGCCGCGCCACGGCGCACGATGCGCTCCTCCCCCTCGGGGCGGCGTTCACCGTGCTGGCCGCCACCTACCTGGCCATCCAGTACATGCTCGCGCTCAAGCGCACCTGGTTCCTGGTCGTGGTCGCGGCCGTGGCGGTCGCCGAGCCGGTGCTCCTGCTCCAGGCCTCGCGTAAGCCGACCGAGTTCGCCACCGTCGTGCTCGGGGTCCAGGCCGTCGGGGCCGTCCTGGCGTTCGCGATGGCGCTGCGACGCGACAAGCCGCCTCCGCTCAAAGCCGAGGAGCGCAAGCTGGACGACGTGGCGCCCGAGCTCGTGGGGGCCACCGGCCGCACCTGAGAATGGCCGTCACCAAGATCATCGAGCTCGTCGGCAGCTCCACGACGAGCTCCGACGACGCGATCCAGGCGGCGCTGGCCGAGGCACGGGCGACGCTGCGCAACATCAAGGCGCTCGACGTGGTGTCGGTCGGCCTGCGTGGCGAGAACCTCGACGAGTGGCGCGCGCACGTGCGCGTCTCGTTCCTGATCGAGCGCGTCAGCGAGTAGCGTCGACGAGGCTCAGAACAGCCCGAGCTGCGCCGCCGGCTCGAGCTCTGAGTCCTGCGCCGCGATCTCGGCTTCGGTCAGGTCCTCCACCTCGGGAACCGGCTCGAACGGGTGCGGCTGCTCGGGCGGCCCGAGCGCGAGCAACTCCGGGATCCGGTGGAAGTCGGCCCGCAGCGCCTCGAGCATCGATGGTGTGTACAGCGCGGCGGCCGGGTGATACAGCGGGTACAGGCGCACCGCGCGCGGACCGATGATCCGCACCTCCTCGCGACCGTGCAGGCGGGAGATCCCGGTCGTGTCGGCCCGCAGCAGCTTGGTCGAGAAGTTGCCCAGCGTGCAGATCACGGTCGGCTCGATCAGCTCGAGCTGGCGGTGCAGGTAGTCCTGGCAGGCCTCGATCTCGTTCGGATGCGGATCGCGGTTCTGGGGGGGTCTGCATTTCAGGAGATTGCAGATCCACACGTCTTTGCGATCGAGTTCGATCTCGGCCAGCAGCTTGTCGAGCAGCTTGCCGGCCTGCCCGACGAACGGCAGCCCGATCCGGTCCTCGTTGGCGCCGGGCGCCTCGCCGACGAACATCAACTCGGCGTCGGCGTTGCCGGCGCCGAACACGACCGTGGTGCGCGTCTGGTGCAGCGGGCAGCGCATACACCCCCGCGCCTCCTCGTAGACGGCCTTCAACAGCTCGCGACGCTCCGCGGCGGTCCTCACTGGCAAGCGATCCTAACCCCGGGCACGGACGGCCCACGCTCTCATCCCCGGTATTTGCGGGGGTCCGTCGCGGGTAGAAAGCAGGGCGGATGTGACGTAGCG
>JAFAZZ010000394.1 GCA_019239375.1 Solirubrobacterales bacterium
TGGAGATCCTCGAAGCCACCAGTCAGACGCTGAGCGGCCAGGAGTCGATACTCAGTAGAGCCGTCGATACTCAGTAGAGCCGTCGATACTCGGTAGAGCCGTCGATACTCGGTAGAGCCGTCGATACTCAGTAGAGCCGCGAGCTGAGGCGCCGTCTCGCGAGCGGCCGATCAGGCAACGTCGCGTCCGTCCGCCTCGTATGCGAACATTTGTTCGATGCGTTGGAGCAATCTGTCAATGGACGCCGAAGAGCGAGCGCGGCTCCCCGGCTACCGCGAGGAAGCGGTGGTGCGCCATTTCGATGCACCCGAGGCGCTCGACACCAGGTTCTACGAGGTTCGGGCCAAATCGATCCTCAACCGCGTGCCGGAATCGTCGCAGGTGCCGTTCCGGTGGACGATCAATCCGATCCGTGGATGCAGTCACGCCTGTGCCTATTGCTTCGCCCGGCCGACCCACAAGTACCTGGACTTCGACGCCGGCCGCGACTTCGAACGGGAGATCGTCGTCAAGGTCAACGCGCCCGAGCTGCTGCGCGCCGAGCTGGCACGACCATCCTGGACCCGCGAGCACGTGGCGCTGGGGACGAACACCGATCCGTACCAATGGGCGGAGGGACGGTATAAGCTGATGCCGGGCATCTGGGAGGCGATGCGCGACGCGGCCAATCCGTGCTCGATCCTCACCAAGTCGCCGCTTCTGCTGCGCGACCTGCCGCTCATGGGTCAGATTGCCGAGCGGACGGAGTTCAGCGCCGCCCTATCGGTGCCGACGCTGGACGAGAAGGCGTGGCGGGCGAGCGAGCCACGGTCGCCGAACCCACGAGCGCGGCTCGAGGCGGTGGCGGAGCTGACGCGGGCTGGGATTCGAACCGGCGTCCTGGTGGCACCGTTGATGCCCGGGATCAACGACGCGCCGGAGCAGATCGCGCCGATCCTGGAGATGGCCTCGGCGGCGGGCGCGGCGTACGTCACCGGGATCGCCCTTCACCTGCGCGGAGACGTGCGGGGGTTGTTCTTCGACTGGCTGCGCGATAACCGGCCGGATCTCGTGGATCGGTACAAGCGGCTGTACCAGCGGGGCGCCTATGCGCATCCGGACGAACGGAGGCGGCTCACGGAGCTCGTCAAGGGGCCCGAGCGGCCGTCGGGGGAGTTCATGCGAGGCCGCGCGAATGACTCGGATGCGGGCGAACCGCGCGAGCCTGGAGTGAGAAATACGTCACACTGGGTGCCGGACCAGGGCCGCTTATTCTGAAGCTGCGAAAGCGCTGGGAGCGCGCGCGTGAAAGGCTACGGGTGTGTGACCGGCGGACGCTGCGGTATTAGGTAGAAACGTGAGCGACGAGGACAAAAAGCCAAGACAGATGCGAGAGCGCCTGAAGCCGTCACGGCCGGACTTCCGCTTCGACCAGATGTTCGAAACCCACAGCGAGGCGTGGGAGCGGGTCGGGTTGGCCAGGGACATCAACACGCGGACCCTGCGCACCGCGCGGCGGCGGGCGGCCGTTCTCTTGCCCCTGGCCATCGCGGTGGTGGTCATCTACGACAACTACCAGAGCTGGTTCCGGCCCAGCGAGCACTACTGGGACAACAGCAGCCTGGTGACGCCGATTCGGATCGCCGCGATCCTGGCCCTCCTCGCGCTGGGTTGGGCGGTGGCGCGCGACATCGGACGAGCGATCGGGCCGACTTTCTTCAAGCGGATGGACCCTTCGACGGCCGGGACGGTCGGCTTCATCGTGCGTCTGGTCTTCGTCGGGATCACGCTCCTGGTCGCGCTCGACATCGCCGGGGCGAGCGCCAGCTCGATCGTGGCCGGGTCGGCGTTCACCGCGGTGATCATCGGTCTCGCCGCGCAGCAGACGCTCGGGAACCTGTTCGCGGGCATGGTCCTGCTGAGTGCGCGTCCGTTTCGAGTGGGTGAGCGCGTCCGGCTCCAGGCCGGCGCTGTCGCGGGACAGCTCGAGGGGGTGGTCAGCTCGCTGGGGCTTCTGTACACGACGCTGGCCCGCGGCGAGGACCGTATTCAGGTCCCCAACAACGTGGTGCTGTCGGCCGCCGTCCTCCCGATCAGGGAGCCGGAGCCGGTCGACGTGCGCGTCCGTCTCGCCACCGACATCAGCGTCACCCAGGTGCAGGCGATCCTCGATGACCGAATCACCACGCCGACCCGCCGCTCGCCGGTCGTCCTGCTGCAGGAGGTAGACGGCAACGATGTCGTGGTTCGTATCCAGGCCACGCCGGATCGGGCCGACGATGGCGCCCGGCTGGCCGACGAGGTGATCGACGCGCTCTCCGTGGTGACGGCGGAGCACCCGATCGTCGACGAGGGCAACGGGACGGAGCGCAAGGGGGAATGGGACGCCGCGACGTCGCGGCGGCGCGAGTGATCATCGGCATGGGCTGATCGCCGGTGCTACGGCGTCCCGGCCGGCGCGCGCACCAGATCCTGGGCGGCTGCGACGATCGCATCGGCGTCGATGCCGACCTCGTGCAGCAGCTCGGCCGGCTTTCCTGAGCCGGGCATCAGGCGGACCGCGAGCTTGCGAAGGCGAACCTCCTCGACCTCGGCCAGCGCCGCCAGCACGGCGTCGCCGAGCCCACCCTCGGGCCAGTGATCCTCCACGGTGACGATCGCGCCCGTCTCGGCGGCGGCTTGGCGAAGCGTGTCCTCGTCGATGGGCTTGACGGAGTAGACGTCGATCACCCGTGCAGCGATGCCCTGATCGCCAAGCGTGTCGGCCGCCTTCAGCGCCTCGTGCAGGGTGACGCCGGCGCCGACCAGGGTGACCTGATCGTCCTCGCTGGAGCGCAGGACCCGCGACCCACCGACCTCGAACTTGTCGTCGGGGCTATAGATCGTCTGAGTTGCCCCGCGATGGGTGCGCATGTACGCGATGCCGGGATGGTCGGCCATCAGCCGGACCAGCGACGCGGCCTGATTGGGATCCGATGGGTACAGAACGATGCTCGAGTGAACGGCGCGGAACGCCGCCAGGTCTTCGAGGGCCATCTGCGACGGGCCGTCCTCGCCGATCGACGCGCCGGCGTGCGAGCCGCACAGGCACAGCTTCGCCCGGCTGATCGCGGCCATCCGCACGAAGTCGTAGGCGCGGGTGAAGAACGCGGCGAAAGTGGAGGCGAAAGGCCTGAAGTCGCGCACCTGCATGCCGACCGCGGCGGCGATCATCTGCTGCTCGGCGATGAACATCTCGAAGTAGCGCTCGGGGTGAGCCGTGGCGAAGATCTCGGAGTAGGTCGAGTTCGACACCTCGCCGTCGAGCGCCACGACGTCGGGACGCTCGGCGCCGAGCGCGGCGAGCGCCTCGCCGTACGCCCGCCGGGTGGCGACCTCCTCGTCCGGTCCCCAGTGTGGCCACTGCACATCCTGCCCAGGATCGTTCTGGCGCGGCGCGCCGTCGCCCGCGGGCTTCGCCACCTCGACGTGCAGCGAGCGCACCCCGCCAAGTTCCTCGATCGCCTTCTGCGGATCGGACAGCGGCTTGCCGTGCTTGCCCGGCTGGTCTTCGACTTCGCTCGCGCCCTTCCCCTTCTTGGTCCTGGCCACGATCACGGTGGGGCGGCCCTCGCTGTGGGCCGCCTCAGAGAATGCCCCGTCGATCTCATCGACGTCATGACCGTCGATCTCGATGGCGTGCCAGCCGAACGCCCGCGCACGGTCGGCGTAGGAGTCGAGATCCCAGCCGTGCATGGTCTCGCGGGTCTGCCCGAGTCGGTTGACATCGATGATCGCGGTGAGGTGATCGAGTTGCTCGTGGGCGGCATGCTCGAAGGCCTCCCACATCGAGCCCTCGGCCATCTCACTGTCGCCGCACAGGACCCACACCCAGTAGGGCATCTGTTCGAGGCGCTTTCCGGCCAGGGCGATGCCGACCCCGACCGGAAGCCCCTGCCCGAGTGAGCCGGTGGCGACGTCCACCCAGGGCAGGACGGGGGTGGGGTGGCCCTCCAGGCGGCTCCCGAACTGCCGGAAGGTGAGCAGCTCCTCGTCGGAGATCGCGCCGGTGGCCTTGAGCGCGCTGTAGTAGAGCGGCGAGGCGTGCCCCTTGGAGAAGATCAGATGGTCGTTACGAGGATCGTCGGGACGGCCGAAGTCGTAGTGAAGGTGCTTGGCGAGCAGGACCGCGACCAGGTCTGCTGCCGACATCGACGATGTGGGGTGGCCCGAGCCGGCGGCGTCGCTCGCTCGGATCGAATCGACCCGTAGCTGCTGTCCCAGCTCGCGGCAGAAGGCGGCGTCTTGCATGAGCCGGATCGTACCCACGGACGGCGGGGGTACAACAGCCGTGTGCGAGATCGGACCCGGCCTAGCCGTCGTCTCGTTGCCGCGAGACGATCCGCGCCGCGATCCGCTCGCTGCCCAGGCGACGGCCGACCGCCGCGCCCAGAGCCGGTGCAATTGAGGCAATCGAGGTGCCGAGGCGCAGGCCCATGGGCGCCACATCGATCTCGGCGCGATCGTGCTCCACCGCCGCGATCACCGCCCGCGCCACGTCTTCGGGGGATCGCGTGCCGACGCCGGGGGGAAGCTTCGCCCCCGACTCGGCGAACATGCCGGCCTCGCGGATGAATCCGGGCAGCACCACCGATACGCCGACCCCGTGGGCCCGAAGGTCCTCCCGCAGCGCGAGCGCGAAACCTCGCAGACCGAACTTGCTCGCGCAGTAGACCGAGGAAAGAGGGGTGGCTGCCTTGCCCTGCAGCGAGGACACGAACACCATGTGTCCGCGACGGCGCCGAAGCATGGCCGGGGCGAGAGCCCGGGCGAGAGCCACCGGCGCCCGGAGGTTGACCTCGAGCATCCGGTCGATCTCGTCCTGAGCCAGCCCGACCAGCTCCCCCGAGGCCGGAACGCCCGCATTGGCGATGAGAACGTCGACCTGCCCGGCCGCCCCGACGAGGCGTTCCACCTCCTCGCGGAGCGACAGATCGCACGTGATCACCCGCGCCCCGAGCTCCGTCGCAAGCGGCTCGAGCACGTCTCGCCGCCGACCGCTGAGGACCAGGTCCCCGCTCTGGGGCGCGAGGGCGCGAGCGACAGCCTGGCCGATCCCGCCGCTCGCCCCGGTCAGCAGCACGCTGCCGGAAAGGAGGTTCATGCGCCTCGGGGGAACACGGCCAGCGTCGCGGTGAAGCCGTGCAGGAAGCTCCGGCCGCCGACCGGGCCGATCTCGCCCGCGGCAAAGAAGCCGGCGGCCGGCGCGCGCAGCTCGGCCTCGATCGCCTGCGCGTCGTGGTCGGCGATGCCGAACATGTCGCTGCCCCGGCCGTTGCACGAGAACACGATCGCACCCGCCGGCGGCTCGCCCGCCAGCGCGGCAACGCGGAGCCTGAGCGCCTCGTGCAGATCCTCGTCGGCGGAGCGAGCGTCGCGGGCATGGAGCCGCACCACCTGGCCGGAGGCGACTCGGGCGCCGACGACGAGCGACCCGGACTCCGGATCCGTCCCCAGGACGCCGCGGACGAGGAAGTCGCCGCGCTCATAGTCAGGCTTACCGCCGTCGATTACGAGCCCGATCAACAGGCCACCGGCCACCAGACCACGCTCCCGAGGCGACAGCTCAGAGATGATCAGCTTGAGCGTCTCGAGGGGCGGCCGGCCGGCCAGCTCGTGGATCACGTTGCCCTCCGCGGCGGTGATCGTGACCTCGCGGCCGAGCGGGGCGGCGCCCTGAGAGACGCACGGAAGCATCTCGACCCCCTGCAGGCTGACGCCGACCGCCCCGCGGCCGCACACCCGGTCGTCCACGAACAAGGCGCCGTCACCGGCCGCGGTCCGTGCGCTGGCGATGCCACCGAGCACTGGGACGGCGGGCGCGTCCTGCATGAACATCTCAAGCGCGAGCTCCGTGGGAAACGAGTAGGGGTCCGACAGCAGCAGCACTCCGCTCGAGCCGTCCGGGCGCGGCAGCCCGGTGAGTTCGTAACCGGGCTCCTCGGCGACCGCGGTTGCGTGGAACGGCAGGGCCGATCCCCCGCCGAGCGCCGCGGCCCACACGACCACCGCATTCCCGCGTTCGAGCTCGCGGCCCCGCGCGAGCACGCCGCCCGCCCCGCAGCCGATCAGCGTGCGGGGTGAGAGGACCGCCAGTACGCCCTCGAGGGTCGCCTCCGGCGCGGCCAGGTGCGCGCCGCTCGCGAACACCAGCGACAGGTCGGCGCTCGCGCCATCAAGGTCCGCCGCCGCTGCCCGTGCCGCTGCCGTCGCGGCCTGGAGCGGGTCCGGCTCGGTGGACAGGCCCGTGCCGATCTGGACGCTCATCCGACGGCTCCAGCGCTCATCGCTGCACGATACTGCGGGCCCATGCCGCGGGCGGACGTGATCGCGCTGTTCGGCCCGACCGGCGTCGGCAAGACCGATGTCGCGATCGAGCTCGCGGTAAGGCTGCGAGAGCTCGGCGAGCACCCGGTCGCCGTGTCCGCCGACGCGCTCCAGGTCTACCAGGGACTCGAGACGCTCACCGGTGCCGCCGGGCCGGATGAACGCGCCCGGCTCGAGCATCGCCTGATCTCGTTCCTCCCGGTGGACGCGAGCTTCAGCGCCGGCCAGTACGCCGAGCTGGCCCACGCGGAGATCGACGCGCTGCTCGAGGCGGGGGCCCGGCCGGTCGTCGTGGGCGGAACCGGGCTGTACCTGCGCGCGGCGCTGGCCGAGCTCAGCCTCTGGCCCCCGCCGCCGGAAGGCGTGCGCGAGCGGTGGTTGGCCGAGCTCGAGCGGCGGGGGGCACCCGCGCTGCACGCGGTGCTGCGTGAGCGCGCACCCTGGGCAGCGGCGGAAATCGGGCCTGGCGACCGCCAGCGAATCATCCGAGCGCTCGAGCTGTCTGACGCCGGCGAGCTCGAGCGCCACGCTGGCGATTCCGAGCTCTGGACCGAGGGGGTCCGCCGCTCGACGCTGCTCATCGGGCTCGTCATGGAGCGTCGACAGCTGTACGAGAGAATCAACGCGCGCGTCGACGCGATGATCGCCGCTGGAGTGCAGAACGAGGTCCGCCGCGCGAACGCCGCCGGGGCGTCGTCCACGGCGCGCAAGGCTCTGGGCTTCGAGGAGCTGCTGACCGGCGAGGTCGAGTCGATGAAGCGCCGTACCCGCAACTACGCACGCCGACAGTTGACCTGGATGCGCAAGCTGGCGGCCGTCCACATCATCGACACGACCGGTCGCTCGGCCGCGGCCGTGGCCGAGGAAGGGCTCGCGCTGTGGGTGGGCAAGGGCGGCTGAGAACGGCGAGGACCGGGCCGCCCTGCTCCGCCACGGCCCGCTCCCCGCGAAGCTCACGGCAACGGGGTGAAGGGGTACAGCACCACGACGGCCGCCAGCACGCAGGCCATCCAGACAAGCACGAGCTTGCGGCGAGCCCCCACGCGCCCGATCAGGTCGGCCACGGTCAGGTAGATCCCGGGCATCACGATCACCATGTAGTACAGGTAGCTGGTGCGGCTCTCGAGCAGGCTGAGGGCCACGAACGGCAGGAACGTCCCAAGAAACCAGGCCAGGCCGAGCAAGCCCACCTCGTCGGCCGAGCGGCGGGCTCGCGCGAACCGCGGCGCGATGAGCCTGCGCGCGGCATAGAGCAGCGCAGGGAGGGCGAGTAAGAGTATTGGCGGACTGATCAGCCCGGTGAAGTGAACCGCCGGCTCGACTTGGCTGAGCGTGCCCGTGGGGTGCGCAGGGTTGATCCGCAGGTACGTGATGGGCTTGCTGTCGATGAGCCAATCCCACGGATAAGAAGCGATTCCCTGCGGGCCGTGGGGGCTGGTCTGGTGCGCCGCGTAGCTGAGGATATGGGCCACGTGCCCGAGCGGGCCGTGCGGCACCAGCTTGCCCGTTTGCGGGCTGTAGGGCGGCGCGATCTGGCCGAGGACGAACAGCAGGGCCACGAACGCGGCGGCCGCCGACAGACCGCACGTCGCCAGTCGGGCCAGCCGCGGCCAACCGTCGCGGCGCGACGCGAGCCATCGAAAGAGCTCGAGCACCCCGAGCACGAGCAGGACGTAGGGCGCCACCTCCTTGGCGCAGGCCGCGACCGCGATGACGACTCCGGCGAGGATCGGACGGCCGCGCATGTAGAGGGTGGCGCCCCAGATCATCCCGGTCACGGCGGAGATGTCGAGCGTGCCGATCCGACCATGCACGAGGAGCAGGTTGTCGGCTGCCATCAGTGCCGCCGCGCCCAAGGCCAGCCAGGGGCCGCCGCCGGCGGCCCGCGTCAGGGCGAACATGCCGAGGATGGCCAGCGTGCCAATCAGCACGCTGGGCAGGCGCCAGGCGAGCGGCCCGTCGCCGAACAGCTCGATCCCGCCGGCGATCAGCAGCTTCGCCAGCTGGGGATGCTCGGAGTTCGGATCGACGCCGAGCGGCGCGTTCGCGTACGGGGCGCCGCGAGGCGGAGCGATCCCCGCGATCACCCGCGCGGCGTTTACGTAGTAGGCCTCGTCGAAGATGAGAATGTGATCGGTGGCGGAGCGACAGGGCGCCCGGCACGGCTCGCTGAGCCACGCCAGCCGCGCCACCGTGGACACCACCAGCAGCGCTCCCAGCAGCCAGAGCCAGAGCCGACGGCCTCGCCGAGCCGGTGCCTTCAGCCGCGTCGCCATTGCGCGCGCGACGGTACACATACACTGCCCGCCCGTGGAGTTCGAGAAGTGGCAGGCGCTCGGCAACGACTACGTGATCGTCGAGGAGTCGCGCCTCCCCTTCGAGTTGACCTCGCCGCGGATCCAGGCCATCTGCGCGCCTCACACCGGCGTAGCGGCCGACGGGATCTTGCTGCTCGGGAAGCCCGACCAAGGCGGCTACGTAGCCCGGTTGCGGATCTTCAATCCCGATGGGTCCGAGTCGGAGCTGTCGGGCAACGGAGCGCGCGAGGCGGTTCTTTATCTGCGTCGGCACCGGTGGACGGACGCCGACTCGTTCGCGATCCAGACCGCGGCGGGCGACATCCGTCCCCGCATCATCTCCGAGACCGAGTGCGCCGTGGACATGGGTCGCGCGCAGCTACAGAGCGCGGGTTATCCCTCCGGCGGGTCTAGTGGCCGGGGCGAGCTGGTGGCCGGCGCGCGCACCTGGTGCTTCCAGCACGTGCAGGTCGGCAATCCGCAGTGCGCGATCCGCGTGAAGGACGAACCCGAGCTCGAAATGCTCGACCTGCCGACGATCGGCCCGGGCATCGAGCATTACGCGCTGTTCCCCCAACGCACGAACGTGTCGTGGTTCACGGCGCTCAGACCGGGCGTGATCCGGGCGCGGATCTTCGAACGCGGTGTGGGGGAGACCTCGGCGAGCGGAACCGGCGCCACCGCCGCGGCCGTCGCCTACGTGGTAAATGGCGGCCAGTCGCCGGTCAGGGTCCTGCTCGACGGCGGCGAGCTGAGCGTCGAGGTCTCCGACGAACTGGAGATCAAGCTCACCGGGTGGGCGGTGCCCGTTTTTCGTGGCGCGCTCGCCGAGACCTTCCTCGAGGAGTTGCATGCGACGCAGTAGCCGCCTGGATCGGATTCCGCCGTACATGTTCGCCGAGCTCGAGCGCAAGGTGCGCATCAAGCGCGCCGCCGGGGTCGACGTGATCAGCCTGGGGATCGGTGACCCGGACACGCCGACCTTCGCGGAGATCGTGCGCTCGATGCAGGGCGCCGTGGCGAACCCGAGCACGCATCGGTATCCGAGCAACCGCGGGCGACAGGAGTTCCGCCAGGCGGTGGCCGCCTTCTATGCGCGCCGGTTCGGCGTCGAGCTCAATCCCGAGACGGAGGTGATGGCGGCGATTGGCGCCAAGGAGTGCATCTTCAACTTGAACCTGGCCTTCCTGGATCCAGGTGACGCGGCCCTCGCATCCGACCCGGGCTATCCGGTGTACACCGGGGGGCCGCTGCTCGCCGGGGGCGAAGCCGTGCTGCTGCCGCTAAACCCGGATCGAGGATTCGCTCCCGACCTGGAGGCGGTCGGGCACGTCGACCGGGAGCGAGCGCGGCTGATGTTCCTCAACTATCCCAACAACCCAACCGGGGCCACCGTGCCCGAGGGCCTGTTCGAGGAGGTAGTCGAGTTCGCCCACCGCCACGAGATCCTGGCCGTTCACGACAACGCCTACAGCGAAACCACCTACGACGGGTATGTCGCGCCGTCCTTCCTGCAGACGCCGGGCGCCAAGGCGGTTGGTGTGGAGGTGTTCTCGCTCTCCAAGGGCTACAACATGACGGGGTGGCGCTGCGCCGCGATCGTCGGCAACGCCGAGGCGATCGAGCACTACTGGCACCTGAAGTCGAACGTCGACTCGGGCAACTTCGAGGCGGTCCAGCTCGCCGGCGCGGCCGCGCTTGCCCCGGAGGTTGACGTCGAGAAAGCGGCGATGAACGAGATCTACCGGCGCCGGCGCGATCTGGTGTGCGACGCGCTGGCCGAGGCCGGCGTCGAGGTCGCTCCGCCCAAGGGGACTATCTACATCTGGGCGCCCATCCCGGCCGGCTTCGACTCCTCCGCGGCGTACTGCGAATACGTGCTCGAGCAGGCCGCGGTGGTGATCTCGCCCGGTGGCGCGTACGGCGCGAGCGGCGAGGGCTACTTCCGGATCTCGCTCACCACCCCCGACGAGCGGCTGCTCGAGGCGGTCGAGCGGATTCGGCGTCTTTAGCGCTCGAAAGACGACCACCAGCGCAGCTACCATCAGCTCTGGTGCAGCGAGACCGTCAACCCAGCAGCCAGCCCTCCGCGGCGGCGCTGAACGGGCAACGGCCGCGCGGACGAGCCCGGCAACGCGCCTTCCTGATCGCCGTGGTTCCCGACGGAGGCGAGGAGCAGCTCGCGGAGCTGCGCGAGCTGTTGCGCACGGCCGGGGTGGCGGGCGTCGGAGAGCTGGTCCAGCGGCGAGACCACCCGCACCCGAACACGTATCTCGGGGCGGGCAAGCTCGACGAGCTCAAGGCGGAGATCGCGCGCTCGGACGCGAACCTGGTCGCCTGCGACGACGAGCTGTCACCGCGCCAGGAGCGCAACCTCGAGTCGGCGCTGGGCATCCCGGTGATCGACCGCACAGCGATCATCCTCGACATCTTCGCCGCACATGCCCACAGCGCCGAGGGCAAGCTCCAGGTCGAGCTGGCCCAGCTCGAGTACAACCTGGCTCGCATGCGCGGCCTGTGGACGCACCTCGAGCGTCTCGGCGCCGGCCGCATCGACGGAGGCATCGGAACCCGTGGACCGGGCGAGACGCAGATCGAGACCGACCGGCGTCTGGCCAGGGATCGCATCTCGGCGCTGAAGCGCAAGCTCGGCCACGTGCGCTCGAGCCGGTCGGTGATGCGCGCCGAGCGCGAGCGCACGCGTCTTCCCTCCGTGGCCCTGGCCGGCTACACCAACGCAGGCAAGTCCACCCTGCTCAACGCGCTGACCGGCGCGAACGTCGGCGTCCGCGACCGGCTGTTCCACACCCTCGACCCGACCACCCGGCTGCTGCGCACCGGC
>JAFAZZ010000175.1 GCA_019239375.1 Solirubrobacterales bacterium
GCTCGAGCGCTCGGCGAGCTGCTCGATCGGGTAGCCCCGGTACTCGAGGATGCCCTTCTCGCCGTCGATGAACGTGATCGCTGAGCGGCACGACGCGGTTGCCATGTAGGCCGGGTCATAGGTCATCAGGCCGAAGTCGTCCTCCTCGACCTTGATGTTGCGCAGCTCGGTGGCGCGGATCGTCCCGTCCTCGATCGGAATCTCGTACTGCTTCCCGGTTCGGTTGTCGGTGATCGTCAGACTCTCGTTCGCCGTCGCTGCGCCGGCACCGTCCTGTTCCTGCGTCTGTGTCGTCATGGCGCTCCTCTCGCGCGGATTCCGAGGGTCGTCCGGCCCGGGGCGTGGCCGAGTACCCGCCCTTGAATTTAGTACCCGGATCGTTCCGGCGGGACGCTGGGGCGGCCGTGGCGGGCCGAGGCGGCCCGGTTTCGGCCGTCTTTTGGCTCGGGCCGGGTGTGCTGGGGGACCGTCAGTGTTGAGCCGCGCGGTGGTACCGGCCGCCCAGTGTCGAGCCGCGCGGTGGTACCGGCCGCCCGGTGCCGAACTGCGCAGCGGTGCTTGGGGCGGTCGGTGCTGAGGTGCGCAGCCGTGCTGGGGGCGGTCGGTGCTGAGCCGCGCGGCCGTGCTCAAGGCGCTCGGGGCTGAAGCGCGCGGCCGTGCTGGCCGCCGACGCGCACTGCGGGCGGCCGGTGCCGCGGGACGGTGTCGCTTCGGGAGCAGGCGCGCTACTTCGGGAAAGCGCTGGTGATGACCGCCATCGCCATCGCGAGCAGCGCGAGCACAGCGCTGACCAGCATCACGCCCCGCGCGGCGCGCTGATTGGTCGGGAAGGCCGGCCGGGTCAGCCCGACCGCGGCCAGGGTCAGGGCCCACAGGACGAGAAGCCCGCCCGCGATGTAGAACGGGATCTTGGAGGGCTCGCCGGCGGCTACGAGGAGCGTCGTCACGGGCGCGAGCTTACTCCGCGGGTGGCCGGCTCGTGTCCGCAGTTCGTGCTGGCCTCGCGTGCATGCCCTCGTAGCGGCTTTCGGTGGCGGCGCGCTGTCCCTGGTAGTGACTGCCCAGCTCGGGGCTGCCGTAGGGCCGCAGCGCCGGCCGGTCCAGGGCCATGAAGGACAGCTGGGCGATCGGGAGGCCCGGGTAGAGCTTGATCGGAACCCGGGTGAGGTTGTTGAGCTCGAGGGTCAGGGTTCCCTTCCAGCCCGGGTCGCAGAAGCCGGCGGTGGCGTGGACAATGAGGCCGAGCCGCCCGATGGAGCTTTTTCCCTCTATGCGAGCCACGATGTCGTCGGGCAATTCGACCCACTCGAGGGTGCGTCCGAGGCAGAACTCCCCGGGGTGGATGACAAACGATTCCTCTTTGCCGATGACCACCTCTTCGGTCAAGCCCGATGGAGGCTCGCGCAGGTCGATCGCCGAGGCTCGGTGGTTGTGGAACACCCGGAACGAGTCGCCCAAGCGCAGGTCGACGCTCGCGGGCTGCACGAGGCTCTGATCCCAGGGCTCGATCTGGATCCGGCCGGTCTCGACCAACTCCACGATCGTCGCATCCGACAGGACCGAGGCCAACGCGCTCATAGCCGTCAAGTCTGCCAGCGCTCGCGGCTCAAAGTAGATCGCTAGCGCCGGCGCCGCGGCAAGCGGGAGCGTTGCAATGCGTCGGCGGCCGTGACCGGACAGCCCCGGCTGGCGCAACACCCGCCGGCGGATTGGCCACGAGTTCGCCGATGGCGTGCGGACCACCCACGCCTCGCGCCGATCGCGCGCCCGGCTGTGACCCCGCGGGCCAAGGCAACACCCGCCGCGGGCCAAGGCAACACCCGCGCCTCGTAGCGCGCCGAAACCTCACTGCTCGGCGCGACGTTCTTCAGCAAGAACCTCGCCAGCCACCCAGCGTGACGCCGTAAGCGGCGCTCGCCTAGCGCTCGACCGTGCGGATCCGGGCCCGGGCAGTCCGCACGCGCGGGGGCGGTGGCGGCGCGGGATCCCCGTGCGGGCCGCGGCGGGGATGGTGCGGGAACGGCTTGCGGGGATGGCGGGGGTTCCGCCTGATGCCGCCGTCGTCGTCGGAGGGCGGCGCCTCATCCGGCTCTTGCTTGATTGCCCACCAGACGATGTAGATCAACCCTGCCAGGGGGATCTTCAGGGCAAGCATCAACCAGATGAGTCCCCAAGTCACGTGCCTCGATCCTACCCTCCTTTGGAGGCGATGTCACGTCCAATACCCTCCTGGGAGAGGTGTCGATTCGCCGTCTTCGCACGCTGTCGATCGCCGGCACGGTGCTGGTGCTGGCGCTCCTGGTCGCGCTCTCGCTGCTCGCCCGGCTGGCCAGCAAGCCGTCGGCCAACGCCGACGTGCCGGCGCCATTGGCGATCGGGACCGAGCTACAGCGGCCCCGACCGGTCCCGCCGGTGGCGCTGGTCGATGAACGGGGCGAGCCATTCTCGCTGAGCGCCTGGCACGGCAAATGGGTCGTCCTGGTCCCCTCGATGACTCTGTGCCACGAGGTCTGCCCGATGACCACGACCGCACTGATGCAGCTGACGTCGCTGATCCGGCGCGACGGGCTCTCAAACCAGGTCGTGGCCGCCGAGGCTACGGTCGATCCGTGGCGAGACAGTCCGGCCCGCTTGCGCGCGTACCGCCGGCTCACCGGCGCCACCTTCCCGATGCTGACGGGAACCCAGGCCGAGATCGGCCGGCTCTGGAAGTTCTTCGGCGTCTACTACCACCGCGTGCCGCAAGACAAGCCCCCCGATGTGGATTGGCTCACCCACAAGGCCGAGACGTTCGACGTCGATCACACCGACGCGGTGTTCTTCGTCGATCCGGCCGGCCAGGAGCGGATCGTGGACGAGGGAATGCCGGACGTGGGCGGCCACGTCTCGCCGGTGCTGGCCGGCCTGCTCAATGACCAGGGTCGGCAGAACCTGGCCCATCCCCAGCTGCCGTGGACGGCCCAGGAGGTGCTTCAGGATCTTTACTTCCTGATGAACCGCAGCGTGCCCCCCGGCGCGCTCCCGCAGGTCAGTCCGCCGAGTGCCGCCGCCGCCCAGCGGGCCCTGGCCGGGTCGCCGGCGACATTGGCCGCGCTGCATCGCCGATCCGGACAGCTGATCGCCGCGTCCTCTCCTGGCACGTTCGCGGCGCAGATCCGCGCGCTCCACGGCTATCCGGTGGTGGTGAATGCGTGGGCCTCCTGGTGCGGGCCCTGCCGGACCGAGTTCTCGCTGCTGGCGGCCGCCTCGGCGCGGTACGGCCGGCGGATCGCCTTCCTCGGCGCCGACATGAACGACTCGGCTGGCGCGGCCCGGTCGTTCCTGGCCCGCCACCCGGTCAGCTACCCGAGCTACGCGAGCACCGCATCGGACCTGGCGCCGTTCGCCGTGCTGGAGGGACTGCCGACAACCGTGTTCATCGGCCCGAATGGCAAGGTGGCCGGGGTTCACACCGGCCAGTACGGCACCGAGGCCGCGCTGGACAACGACATCCAGCGCTATGCGCTCGGGGGATAGCGGCGCGCAGGCCGGGTGCGCCCCCGCCGCGGGCAGCACGCCCTCGCAGTCGGCTACGCGAGCTGTTGCTCGAGCGGCCGGTCGTGGCCGAGGGCACGGTCAGGTGCGCGCGCCGGCGACGACCGGCGCGCCAGCGCCACGCCGACGGCCAGCAGCGTCCAGGTGATCGGATCCTCGAGGAAGTCGGCGTACAGCAGCGTGTGGAACACGAGCGCGATGAAGGCGGCCGCGATCGCCACCCGCGCAGGGTCGGTGCGGGCGCGATGCAGCAGGGTGAGGAGGGCCGCGAGTACGAGCGCCAGGTAGGCCAGCTCCCCGATCAGCCCCTGCTCGGCAGCGATCGTGATCGGGATCGTGTGCGATGCGGACAGAGTCTGGCCCGGCTGGTTGTGGCGCGCGGCGTACTCGGTCTCGAATGACCCCGAGCCGTATCCCCACAGCGGGCGCGCGGCGAATAGATCGATTCCACCCGAGACCAGGCCAGGACGGCCACTGGAGGCCCCGTTAAGGCCCTGGTTGAGCCCGAAGGTGGTGGGCGAGACAGCGATTGCCGCGGCCGCCAGGGCCACGACGACCGCAGCGGCGAGCACGGCGCGGCCAACCTGCCATCGAAGCGCAGCGAGCGCAGCGAGGCCGACGAGCAGGGCGCCCAGGCTCGAGCGCGAGAGGGTCAGGACGAGACCGCCCCACAGGATGGCCAGCACGCCGAGGGTGGCGAGCTGCGTCCGCTTTCGCCGCGCGTAGAGCAGGACCGCCCCCAACAGGACCATGACCAGGGCAAGGAACCGGCCAAAGATGTTCGGATCGAAGAACACCGAGTTCACCGTGAAGTACGCATGCACTGCGTTGGCGGCGATCAGCTTGGGGTTCAGGAAGATCGTCTTGGTCGCGTATTCGACGAAGCCGACGAGGGCGAAAAGGACCGCCAGGCCGGCGAGCAGGGCGACGCAAATGCGCGTCAGCCGCGGTGTCCAGTCGATCCGGCGCAGTAGGCAGTAGGCGAGAGCGAACGGCACGTAGAAAAACACCATCTGCTGGAGGGCCTTCTCGAACTTCGGCGAGTAGGTCGCCTGGACGGCGTAGAGGACGATGTAGGCGGCGAGCAGCCGCTCGAGCCAGCAGGCAGGTGTCGCGTCGGTCCAGCGGCGCGAGGCCCGCGCCGCCGCGCCGCCCGCGGCTGGGTTGAACAAGCCATCGAGGACGAACGCGAGCGATCCCGCCGCGACCACGAAATACAGCGGCACGAGCAGGTTGGAGGTGGTACCTCCAGCCTGGATCGGGATCCGGAAGGGAAGCGCCACGAGGACCGCGCCGGCCAGCAACGCGGGCCGCTTTCGGAGCACCAGCGCCGCGGCCAGCACCGCCCCCAGGGCCAGGAGCGCGCCGACCACGGCCAGCAATGGATGGCGGTGGAGGACGCTCAGCTGCGGCGAGTGCCAGATGTCGGACAGCAGCAGGACCGGCGCGAGCACCAGCGCGCCCAGCATCGCCAGTGCTTGGAACCGGACCTCTCGGTGGAGCATGACCACGGCCGCGAGAAGCGCCACCGCGACCACCCCCAACGTGGGCAGCGGTCCGGAGAGGGCGCCAAGCACGAGTGGCGGAGCGGACAAGGCGCCGTACGGGAGCACGTCGCAATCATCCTCTACCTTTGTTCCGCACATGTCCCGTAAGAGGGTTGTCACTCGGCGAACGGCCGCGTCGGCCACGGCCGCGCTGTTGTTGGTTGGCTGCGGCACGGTCAGGGTTCAGCCGACCACCCCGGCCGGGTCGCCCTCGCTGGCCAGCCGCGGCAAGGTGGACAGCCCGCTCACCGACATGCGCAACCACCTGCGGTGCCTGCGTGACGCCCACCTCCCGGTTCAGGTGACCAGCCCGACCACGCTCCAGGTCGGGCCGGCTCGGAGCGGCGCGACGATTCTCTTCCGCGCCACCCCTGGCGCGGCCCAGGCAGATCAGATCAACGGCGATGCCCAGGGGGCCGAGGTGATCGGGACGGCGGTGGTCTACCCACACCAGGCCTCGGACGCCGAGTTGAACCCCATCGAGGATTGCCTGGCGCAGGGCGTACAGGGATAGGCGCCTCTAGAATGGGCGCGCGACGCCCGCGCTCGGTGCGCAGGCTATGTCCGCGTCTGCCGCCGCCGTGCGTAACTTGCGAGCGCGGCACCAACCAAAGCTTCCGGTCCCCATGTCCGTTCCCACTGCAGAGCTGACTGCACCGGCGCCGTCGCCTGACGTCGCCGCCCGGCGCGACGCGCTGGCGCGGTGGATCGGCGGAGGTCGGTTCTACTTCTGGCTGGCCGGCGCCGCACTGCTGATCGGCGCCCTGTCCCTCCTGGTCCCATCGACCCCGAGCTACGACCCATGGGCGTGGCTTGTTTGGGGCCGCGAGATCGTGCACATCAACCTGCAGACCACCGGCGGCCCGTCATGGAAGCCGTTGCCGGTGCTGTTCACGACCGTGTTCGCGCTGTTCGGCAAGGCCCAACCGGACCTGTGGCTGATCGTTGCGCGAGCCGGCGCCGTGATGGCGGTGGGGATGGTGTTCAAGGTCGCCTGGCGCCTGACCGCGGACGTCGTCGCGGGCAAGCCGGCGGAGGCGGACGCGGCCGGACAGACCGGGTGGGCTCGGCGGCTGACGCTGCTCGCGCCGCTCCTGGCCGGAGTTATCGCCGCGGGCAGCCTGGTCAATTCCGTCGGGTTCATCTCCAACAACGCGCTCGGCTACTCCGAGGGCCTGGCCGCCGCGTTGATGCTGATCGCGGTGGACCGCTACCTCGACGGAGCGCCCCGGCAGGCGTTCGTCGTGGGCTTCTTCGCCGCGCTTGACCGGCCCGAGCTGTGGTTCATCTGGGGCCCGTACGGGGTGTACCTGTTCTGGCGCGATCCAGGCGCCCGCAAGTTGGTGGTCGCCTTGTTCGCGCTGATCCCGGTGCTCTGGTTCCTGCCCGAACTGTGGGGTTCTGGTCACCTCCTGCGCGGGGTCAACCGCGCCCAGCACCCACGCTCCAACAGTGCCGCCTTCGCGAAATGCCCCGTCTGCACGGTGTTCAAGAAGGAGGCCTGGCCGACCGTGCTCAACCGGGTCAAGATCCCCGGGATCATCGCGCTGTTCGCGGCCGCGATCGGGCTTTGGCGGACGCGAGATGCCTGGTGGAGGCGCCGTGTCGTCGACCGCGGAGCGCGGGCACGCGCTTGGCTGCTCGGGATCGGCCTGTTCGGCTTCCTCTGGTGGCTAGGAGTGGCAATCGAGACCGAAGCGGGTTTCTCGGGCAACAACCGCTACCTGGTGCTCGGAACGGCGCCGGTGGCAGTCACCGGCGCCGTTGCCTGGGGCTGGTTCTCGGTAGCAGCGGCGGACGTGGTCCGCCGGCTAGGCGCCCGAGCTGCGGGTCTCCGCGAGCTGAGCCGTCCACGGTTCACGATTCCGGCCGGCACGACCGTGGCGCTCGTCGTGTTCCTCGCGGTGCCCCCGTGGATTGGCAAGAACATCGTCAGCCTGCCGCGGACCCACCACGCTCTCGTCTACCAGGCGCACCTGCGCGAGGACCTAGGCGCTGCCGTGAGCAAGGCCGGCGGTGCCGGGGCACTGCTGAGCTGTGGAACGGTGATGACCGAGGGCTTCCAAGTCCCGATGGCGGCCTGGACGCTCGGCGTCCACACGCTGCGCGTCCAGGCGACGCCGACCGGCCTGGTCGGCCCGCCGTGGCCGGCGGTCATCCTGCAGACGCGCGCTCAGTCAAACGCGCACCTGCTGCCGACCCCCGCCCAGATCATCGTCTGGACGCGGGCCGGGGCCCGCTACAAGCAGATCGCTCACGTCCGCACGTTCAGGGTGTTCTCGACGTGCTCCGCTAAGAGGCGCAGCTAAGTGGCCGCCGTCACCTCTCCCCCTTCCCGCGGGATCCCGCGCGTCCTCGACGTGCGCGAGCCCGAGCGTCTGGCGCGGATCCCGGTATGGGCGAGCAGCGCCGCGCTGCTGGTCGTGCTCATGGCCATCTCCGCCTATGTGCGGACGCGCTACATCACCGGCCAGTTCTGGGAGGACGAGGCGATCACGACGGGAATCGCCTCGCACTCGCTGAGCGCGATCCCCGGCGTGCTGCGCCACGACGGTTCGCCGCCGCTCTTCTACGTGCTCCTGCACTTCTGGATCAGCATCTTTGGGCCGAGCGAAGCGGCGACCCATGCGCTTTCGCTCGTGTTCGGGCTGCTCTGCATCCCGGCCGGCATGTGGGCGGGCTGGAGTCTGTTCGGCCGCCGTGCCGGCGTGTACGCGGCGATCCTGTTCGCCTTCAGCACGTTCCTATCCGCGTATGCGCAGGAGAGCCGGATGTACGAGCTGATGGCCCTCCTCGGGCTGCTGGCCACCGCTGCCTTCATCCATGCCTTCGTTTACCGGCGGCGCGGCTACCTGATCATGTTCGCCGGCTGCCAGGCGCTGATGCTCTACACGCACGCCTGGGGCATCTTCTTTGGCGCCGGCTCGGTGATCGCGCTGATTCCGATCTGGCGGGCGAGCGAGGAGCGTCGCGCGCTGGTGCGCGACGCCCTGATGGCCTATGTCGGCGCCGGGATCCTGTTCCTGCCGTGGCTGCCCAACTTCTATTACCAGGCCACCCATACGGGCGCGCCGTGGGCACCCCCGCCGCGCTTCGGCGCGCCGGTCCTGCTCTCCCGCGACCTGATGGGCGGAGACCGGATCACGGTGGCGCTCGTGCTCTCGGCGGCGATCGGGCTGGGCGTGCTGTTCACCAAGCGCTACCGGCGGACTCGCGATGGCACCGTGCTGTGGTCGCTCATCCTGCTGGCACTCGCGACCCTGCTGCTGGCCTGGCTGGCCTCACAGATCACGCCCGCGTTCGTCTCGCGCTACTTCGCGCCGATCCTCGGGGCGATCATGCTGCTGGCGGCGTGGGGCGCGGCGCGCGCGGGCATCGTGGGACTGGTCGCGATCGTCCTGTCACTCGTCTTCGTGGTGCACCTGTCGTCATATGCACCCAAGTACAAGAGCGACATGCGCGATGTCAGCGGCGAGGTCACGCCGCTCCTGCATCGCGACGCGGTCGTGTTCAACGCGCAGCCCGACTCGACCCCGCTGGCCTGGTACTACCTGCCGGCAGGCCTGCACTACGCGAGCGGGCTCGGCTGGGTGTCTGACCCGAGTTACATGAACTGGGTCTACGCGCTCAAGCGGCTGCGGGCGGCCCAGCCCGGCGAGGTCCTCGGTCCCGTGGTTGCTAGCCTCAGGCCCGGACAGCAGCTGCTGTACATTCGACCGCTGACCGAGGGCGCAAATAACTGGAAGTCGTCCTGGACCAAACTGGTGCGTCGGCGCGCAGCGCAGATGGGTCAAATTCTCCAGGACGACGTCGACCAGGGAGCCCTCAAGCCGGTCGCCGTGGCGCCGCACAACTACCGCGGCGCCGGCATCCTCGCCTACAGCGCGGTGCTCTACGAGAAGGCTTCCTGAGATCTCGGCATGAATGATTCGAATCACACTCCTGGCTCGGCTCCTGCGGTGCGACGCGCTCCAGGCGCGACTCCAGGCGAGCCTGGCGCTGACATCACGCCCGAGCATCCAGTCCTGGCACTAGGCGGCGGCCCCGCCGGACTCACGGCCGGCTACCTGCTCGCCAAACAGGGCAAGCCGGTGATCGTGCTCGAGTCGACTGACCAGGTAGGCGGGATCGCCCGCACGGAGGTACGTGACGGCTACCGGTTCGATCTCGGCGGCCACCGCTTCTTCACCAAGGCGCGCGAGGTCGACGACCTGTGGCACGAGATCATGAAGGAAGAGTTCCTGCGGCGGCCTCGGCAGTCGCGCATCTACTGGAACGACAAATTCCTCGAGTACCCGCTTCAGGGGATGGACGTGATCCGCAAGCTCGGCCCGGTCGAGCTGATCCGCTGTGGCGTCTCGTACCTGGCGGCGGCGGTCAAGCCCAAGGGACCCGAGGACACGTTCGAGGCTTGGGTGTCGAATCGCTTCGGCAAGCGCCTGTACCAGCACTTCTTCAAGACCTATTCGGAGAAGCTGTGGGGCGTGCCCTGCACCGAGATCCGCTCCGAGTTCGCCGCTCAACGGATCAAGGGACTGTCCTTCTTTGCTGCGGCCAAGGCAGCCTTCCTCGGCAACAAGGGCAACAAGATCAAGTCGCTGATCTCCGAGTTCAACTATCCACGCTACGGCCCCGGCCAGATGTGGGAGCAGATGACCGGAGACATTCGAGTGAAGGGCGGCGAGGTGCGGCTAAATGCCCCCGTCACGCGGCTGCGGATCGAGGGCGACCGGGTGGTCGAAGTCGTGGCCGGCGGTGAGACGATCAGGCCGAGCTATGTGATCTCGTCGCTGCCGCTGCGCACCACCGTCGGCATCGCCGATCCCGACGCGCCCGGCGAGGTGCGCGACGCCGCACGCGGCCTGCGCTACCGGGACTTCCTGACGGTGGCGCTAGTCATCGACAGCCCGGAGCTGTTCCCGGACAACTGGATCTACATCCACCAGCCCGGTGTCAAGGTCCTGCGGATTCAGAACTTTCGCTCATGGAGCCCGTGGATGGTCCCCAACGACACGGACACGTCGATCGGCATGGAGTACTTCTGCTTCGAGGGAGACGAGACGTGGAGCATGAACGATGACGATCTCGTTGCCATGGCCACGCGCGAACTCGAGAAGCTCCACCTGGCCCGCCCCGATCAAGTGAAGTTCGGCTTCGTCGTGCGGGTGCACAAGGCGTACCCGATGTACGACGTTGAATACCCCGAGCGCGTGCGGACGATCCGCGGCTGGCTCGCGGGTATCCAGAACCTCCAGCAGGTCGGGCGCAACGGCCTGCACCGCTACAACAACTCGGATCACTCGATGCTGACCGCGATGCGCGCTGTCGACAACATCCTCACGGGCTCGAGCCACGACATCTGGGCGGTGAACGCCGAGAGCGTCTACCACGAGGAAGACGTGCCGGACGAGCATCCGTACGTCGAGGCACCCCAGACGCCCGCGATGGAGCAGCCGCTCGCATAGCGCGGGGCGGTGGATGTGAGGGTTCTCCCGGCTGTCGTGGTCGTTGCCCTCGGGGTGGCCTTCGCACTGCCCTCGGTGGCGCAGGCGCAGAGCACGACTCCGCTGTCTCCCGTGCAGACGACCAGTCCGCTGTCTCCGGGCTTTCCGCAGCCGAGTGTCTCGACGCCCACGGCGACCGCGGTGACACCAACGATCACGTCCGCGTCGACGCCGACCGCCGGCAGCGGGAGCGGCTTCAGCGGCAGTTCCGCGCTTTTCATAGCGATCGGGGCGCTCGTGGTACTGGGCGGGATCTCCCTGTTCATCTGGCGCGACGCACGCCGGCGCGCGCCGGTGCGTCATCGGACGGGGATACCAGCCGACGCCCAGAGCCGGCGGCAGGGCTCCAAGCAGCGTGCCAAGCCGCGGAAGCTGAGCCCGGCCGAACGCCGGCGCCGCAAGCGCGGCCGGGCGCGCTAACCCGTCACCGCCGTCCGTCAGGCGCGGTCCTGCTGCGTGATCCTGCGCCTGGCGCGTAGCAGCTGGCGCTCGACCGTGCGCAGCGTGCAGCCCTCGTAATCGGCGATCTCGGCGTAGGTCAGGCCGAGCGCGTGCAGCCACAGGATCCGTTGCTGGCGCTCGGGCAGCCTGGCGACCGCAGCCAGCCGCTCACGGCATTCGGCGAGCTCGTGCGGAGAACAGCCCGGCGGTGCGGGGGTGGTGGCGACGGCGTCCTCGGCGACGATCTCGAGCGAAAGCTCGCGCCCGTCACGGCGCAGGAGCTTGAATGCCTCGTGCACCGCGGTCCGGGCAAGCCAGCTCACCGCGGTCTCGCGATGCACGCGGTGGCGATGGTGAAGCAGGCGGCTCCAGGCGAACTGGCAGGCATCCTCGATGACCGCATCGGGAGCGCGGACGTCGAGGCGAACGATGTGCTCGAGGCGCCTGGCCAGCAGGCCGTACAGCTCGCCAACATCGCTGGGCGTGCCGAGCGAGGCTGCTTTCTCAATCTGAGCCATTCTGAATCCAATTGAGACTAAGTTGGAGCTGATGACCCTAGCAGATCTAAACTAGTCTTGATAGGTTCCGACAGCTTCTATTGGACTCAATTCGATTCGGAGAGCTCAGATGACATGGATTGCCGTTACCGCCAAGCCCGACCTGACGGGCCTGCCCGGGAGCAATGTGCTGCAGCAACTCGTCAACGGCGCCGAGGCATGGGCGCTGGCGGTAGCGCTGATCGGCACGTTCGTCGGTGCCGCGCTGTGGGCGGTGGCATCGCATGCGCACAACCCGCATTACGCCGCCCGGGGTCGGATGGCGGCCGTCATCTCGGCGGGAGCGGCGCTCGTCATCGGGTCGGGGCCAGGGCTGGTGAACTTCTTCGAGCACCTGGGGACGACGGCGAAGTGAGCCTCCGGCTCAAGCTCCCCAGGGCGATCCTGCTCGGGCTGGCTATCGCCACCTTCGGATCGGGAGTGATGGCGGCGCGCGCGGTCGCGGCGAGCCCGGTGGCGCCGGCCAGCCCGGCGGCGGCGGACCCGGCAGCGGCGGCGGACCCGGCGGTCGCCGCGGACCCGGCGGTC
>JAFAZZ010000427.1 GCA_019239375.1 Solirubrobacterales bacterium
CCGCCGGCAGCCGCCGGCCGAGCTGCGAAACCTCCTCGCGGCGATCGCCGAGGGTCACGAGACCGCGGCGGCGCTCGCCCGGGCCGGGTTCGGACCGGATCAGGGACTCGCCGCGCTGGCCGCGCTGGAGCTGGGCGGATTCGTGCGGCGCGGCGCCGGCGGGCGTTATTCGGCCGTCCCGTAGAGCGCGGCTCGGCACCGACGGTGGCGAGCCCCGGCCCCGTCCGGACCCGTGTGCATGACGCGCCAGCGTGCGGTTTCGGTGGGGGCGGTGGCGTGTGGTGCACCTCAGGGTGTGCATGACGCGCCACCGTGCGTCTTCGGTGGAGGCGGTGGCGTGTGGTGCACCCGAGGGTTATGTGGGACGGGTCGGACTACCCTCGGTGGCGTGGTGAGAACCCAACGCATACCGCGCGTCCTCTCGATTGCGGGCTCGGACTCCGGCGCCGGCGCGGGCATCCAAGCCGATCTGAAGGCGTTCGCGGCCTGCGGTGTGCACGGGATGACCGCGATCACGGCCATCACCGCACAGAACACCGTCGGGGTAACCGCCGTGCATCCCGTTCCGCCCGACGTGATCCTGGCCCAGGTCCGCGCCGTCTCCACCGACATGGGAATCGACGCGGTGAAGATCGGCATGCTGGGCGATCGGCCGACGATCGAGGCGGTGGCGCGGGCGCTCGATGAGCTATGCGAGGGCGCCCCAGTTGTGCTCGACCCGGTCATGGTCGCCGAGTCCGGTGCCGAGCTGCTCGACCCGGCGGCGCGCGCGACGCTGATCGACCGGTTGCTCCCGCGCGCCACCGTGGTGACGCCGAACGTCCCCGAGGCCAGGTCGCTGGTGCCGGGCGCCACGGAACTGGACGTCGCGGAGCTCGCTCGCGCGATCCATGCGATGGGTCCGGACGCCGTGGTCGTGACCGGTGGCCACCGCACCGAGATCTGCGACGTGTTCTTCGACGGCCGGCGCGTTGTCGAGCTGCCGGCGCCCCGGCACCCGGACGGTGCCGCACACGGCTCCGGCTGCACCCACTCCTCGGTTCTGGCGGCCCGACTCGCCCACGGTGACGGGCTGCTTCAGGCGGCGCGGGCGGCCCAGGTGGCCGCCTCCCGCGCGGTGGCGCAGGGCCTGCGCGAGATCGGCGCCGGCCCCGGCCCGGTCGACATCTTGGGAATCGCCTCCAGAGCGGATGAGATCGCGTCGGCCCGACCGCCGGGCGCCCCCGGAGCGCCGCAAGCGAACACTGGGGTTCTGACATAATCCGCGCGTGCGATTCCTGAGGATGAAGCCAGGCCATGGAGAGGTTCTGATCGCCGAAGGTGACGCCACGCGGGCCGAAGACGAGCAGCGCCTGATCGAGGAGTTTCGCCGCCAACTGGACGCGGGACTCTGGGCGGCGGTGCCGGTGGCCGACAAGGAAGGCCGGCGCGAGTCGATCATGGTCCGCTCGTTTGAAGAGATCCCCTGGGACGCCGACCGCGTGATCTTCTTCCCGCGGGCAGCGGGCGGCAGGTAGGACGCCGCCGCGGTGCTGCTGGCGCTCGCAGCAACCGCGCTCGTCGCTATCGCGCTGCTCTCGGACCTGATCGTGCCGCGGCTCGATGACCTCTGGGGCCGCTGGCTCGCCCGGCGGCAGCGAACGCCCAGCTGGTCCTACGACCCCGGACGCGAGCGGCGGGCCGAGCAGCGCGCGCGGACCCTGCTGCGCTCTTGCGTGAACGACGAGGAGTGGGCGATGTACCGCGACCTGGGCTTCCTGCGCGTGTGGGGCACGCTGGCGGATGGGCCCGACGACGCGGGCGGAACCGGCGGCGCGCCGTACGCCTACCTGATCTACCCCCACCGGCCAATCGTGGCCTACCTGGCCCAGACCCACCGCCTGCTCAACGAGTACTGCGTCACCTTCCCGGACGAGACGCGTCCCTACGGCTCCAGTCGACTGCCTGACTCCGACGATGTGCTGGCCAAATGGATGGCGCTGACCGGTGACGAGCGGCGGCTCATCTCGACCGCCAACATGCACCTCCCCGGTCGTCAGCTCGATCCGGCCCAGATCCGGCGCGACCTGTGGCGCCTGTCACAGTGGGAGCGCACCCGCATGCGCCAGCTGAGCGACGGCGGCCAGGGCCCGCCGCCCGCGGGCGACCGCAAGAGCGCGGCGTAGGAGCAACAGCGGGTAATCGCAAGACCGCGGCGTCGGAGCAACAGCGGGCAGCGGCAACGGTGCGGCGCTCCAGCCACCGGGTCCGACCGTCTAAGGTTCGCGCGCCATGGACCTCAAGCATCGAAGCCGCGCCCTGACCGAGGGGCCCGAGCGCGCGCCGGCCCGGGCCTACCTCAAGGGCATCGGCTACGACGACGAGGCGCTCTCGAAGCCGATCATCGGCGTGGCCAACACCTGGATCGAGACGATGCCCTGCAACTTTCACCTCCGGGCCCTCGGGGCGAAGGTCAAGGAGGGGATCCGCGAGGCCGGCGGGACGCCGATGGAGCTCAACACGATCGCGATCTCGGACGGGATCACGATGGGCACCGAGGGGATGAAGGCCTCGCTGGCCAGCCGGGAGGTGATCGCCGACTCGATCGAGCTGGTCGCAGCTGCCCACATGTTCGACGCGGTGATCGCGATCAGCGGCTGCGACAAGACCATCCCCGGCACGGTGATGGCACTTTGCCGGCTCGACGTGCCCAGCGTGATGCTTTACGGCGGCTCGATCTATCCCGGCCATTACCACGGCCAGCGCGTGACCATCCAGGAGGTGTTCGAGGCCGTTGGCGCCTACGCCGCAGGCAAGATC
>JAFAZZ010000460.1 GCA_019239375.1 Solirubrobacterales bacterium
GAGCGCCGCCATGCCCGCGTCGAGCGCCGCCTCACGCGCAAGCGCCACCCGATCGGTCGAGCCGATACGCAGCACGTCGAGGCCGCCAAGGGCAGCCAGGGCGCGCGCTCGTAACGTCGCCAGCCCTCTGCGTTCGGCCAGTGTCAACGCCCGGGAGAACAATCTCTCAGCTTGCTGCACGTTGGCCGCGGCGGCGCTCTCGCCGGCGAGCAGCCAGGCCTCGCAGGCGGTCGCATCATCGCCGCGCGCGGCAGCGCGGGCTGCGACCGACCGCGCGATCCGCTCGGCCTCCCCATAGCGGAAGCGGCCCAACGCGATACTCGCGGCTAGCAGCTCGAGACGCTCGCCCAGCCTCGAGCCAGGCCGGGAGCGCGCCGCGTCCAGCCGCCGCTCGGCTTCATCCCAGTCCAGCCGGATCAGGGCCGCTTGCGCCAGGGCAAGATCCACCCGCGCCTCCGCAGCCTGACCGCGAAGCCCAGCAGACAGCCGCTCGCTGAGCTCCCGCGCCCGCTCGAAGCGTCCCGCCGCGACCAGCGACTCGAGCAGGTCGAGCTGCACCGGCCGCGCCGCGGTTTCGTCCGCGAGTACCACCGCACGCTCAAGCGCGTCGACAGCAGCGCCCAGAGCACCACCGTCACGCGCACGCTCGCTCGCTACGCGAAGCAACGCGACGGCGCGAGCATCGCGCCCCGCAAGCTGGGCCAGCTCAACGGCCAGACCACACCACCCACCAGGCAGCCCCGGATGGGCTTGCTCTACCGCGGCCAGCGCGGCGCCTGCGAGAGCGCGCCGCTCCGGCGGCGGCGTGCGCTCTAGGACCGCGTCGCGCAACAACGCGTGGCGAAACCGCATCCGGTCTATCCCCAACTCATGGTCCGCCTCCACCAGACGCGCGTCCGCGCAAGACCGCAGAGCCGCCGATACCTCGCTACCCGGCAGGCCCGCGCACGCCGAAAGCAGCGCGGTGTCGAAGCTGCGTCCCAACACCGCCGCCGCAGCCAGCACGACAGGCGCCGGGTCGATCAGCGCCGCGACCCTCTCTTCGACGCTGGCCACAAAGCTCAACGACAAGCGGAGACCAACCCGCTCGTCCGCGTGCCATTCCTCACCCTCTCGCCGCAAGGCACCGGCAGCGATCAGCCCCCCAAGCAACTCCTCGACGAACAACGGCAGCCCCTCCGCCCTCGCCTGCAAGACCTCGGAAACCGCACTCGGCACTGCACTCCCAAGCCGAGCCGCGGCCAGCTCGAGGACCTCATCCCGGGCAAGCCGACCAAGCTCGAGCCACCGCACCGCCCCCCGCCTCGCGAGCTCTCGCAACGACACCAGAGGCGCGGACGGCTCATCATCGCGCACCGTCCCGACCAGTAGCAGGCGCTCGGTCCCAACGTTATCCGCCAGATACTCAACCAGCGCAAGCGACTCGGGATCCGCCCACTGCAGGTCCTCCAAGCCAAGCACGACGCCGCGCGACCCCGCCAGCAGTCGGAGCAGTCGCAACGCCCCCTCAGCAAGAAAGACGAGCTCCGGCGCGGCGTCGCTCGTCGTCTCGAACCATCCAGGCAACATGTGCGCAAGCGCGGGAGCGAAACCCCGCAAGCTCGCTTCATACACCGCACGCTGCCGCAAGCCCCCCGCCAGCGCTTCCGCCACCGCACGAAACGGCGCCTGCGCCGCCCCCGACGCCGCCCGCCCACGCAGCACCAGCATCCCCGAACCACGCGCCCGCTCCGACACCTCCGCCAACAACCGCGATTTCCCGACCCCCGCCTCCCCCGCCACGACAAACGCGGACCCAGCGCCGTCACGGCATCCAGCCGCAGCACGTTCGAGTACACCAAGCTCGGCCTCCCGGGCAACAAACACCCCCGGAACGAGCTCCACCACGCCCAGATGATCCCACACCCCCATCCTGATTCGCCAAGGGGTGATGCTTATGTCGCCCATAAGGGAGAAGTCTGGTGCGGTCGCGAGCCCTATCGGTATCGGCAACTGCTTATCGCCCGATGAGCTGTCGGGACCGGGCAGCTGCTTCTCCGCGGCCTGAAGTCGTAGCTCACGGTTCTCGCGCGCCCGGCCGCCCGCTTTGGCGCGGGTGGCGCATTTCGCCCAAGCGGCAGGAGGTGCGGGGTCAGTCCGTAGACTTCATGAATGGAGTCGGACGACACACTCGGGCTGGTCGAATTTGCGGTCTTGGAGTCGGTGTCGCGTGGCGCTCTTCGCTCGCGCCGCACCGCCCAGCAGATCTCCGTCCTGCGTGAGCAGCCGGCCGCGGAGGCGCTCCTGCACGACGCTTTGCACCGCTGCGAGCGGGGGTGGGCTGCTGCGCAGCAGCCGCGATAGCTCGGGTCGACGGTATGAATTGACGGCTCGTGGGCGCGTCAGACTGCGGGCTGATCGCCGCTTCCGCGCTGCACTGGTCCGCGTGCTAGCTCGAAGCCGCTGCTAAGAGAGCTGGCGATCGCTCTCGCCCGCCACAGGATCATCCGGCAGCAGCGCCAGCCGGTCCACCGAAACGATCGCCGGCACGGCACCGAGCGGACAGGCACGACCGGCGTCATAAGCAGCGGCGGGGGCTGACAGCGCACCTGCGCCCCGCGGCCAACTGGCCAACTGGCCGACTGGCCGACTGGCGCCGGTGAGACCGAGCCCGTTTCCCTGCGTGCGAATGGTCAACCTTAGGTCGGGGTAAAGAGAGGCTGAATCACCGCACGGTCATAGCCTGACAAGAGTCCATAAGAGGGGTGCCATGTCCACGGCCACGAACGCGCCCCATCCCGTGACGCGCGCAAGGAGGAGATCATGACCGCCGTTTCAGAGCGCCAGACGCCGTCGCTGACCACCTCAGACGGTGGGCTGCGGATCGTTCTGCGCGCAATCCAAACTGGGCCGCCACTGATCCTCGTAGTGCTGTGCGCCGTCCTGACGCTGCTCACGCCCTTCTTTCTCACCGGTAACAACCTGAAGAACCTGCTCGTGCAGGTGGCCCCACTCGCGGCCATCGCAATCGGCCAACTGTTCGTGATCCTCGTTGGCGGCATCGACCTGTCCGTCGGGTCGCTGATCGCCCTCACCACGGTGATTGGGTCCCTCGCCTTCCAGCACATCGGCGGCGGCTTTGTCACGCTCGTGGCGATGCTGCTCACCGGCCTCGCGGCCGGTTTGATCAACGCGGTGCTTTACGTCAAGGGACGTATGCCGCACTCGTTCATCCCCACGCTGGCGATGCTCAATGCGGCCAGCGGCCTGGCACTCCTGCTCTCCGACGGCCAGCCAACCCCCGGGATGCCCGGGATCGTGACGACAATCGGCGGCTCTGACGTCGGCGGTATTCCGGTGGCGATCATCGTCGTGGCGGCCCTCGCCGGCGCGGCCGCTCTGCTGGCCCGCAAGCTGCGTTGGGGGCGCTGGGTATATGAGGTGGGCGGTGATCGTGAGGCGGCGCGAAGGCTAGGCATCCCGGTCGACAGGGTGGTGATGTCGGTGTTCCTCATCTCCGGGTTCTGCGCATCGGTCGCCGGCATCATCACCGCCGGTCGCGTCGATGCCGGCTACCCCACGGCTGGGCAGCTGCAGGAGCTCGCCTCGATCTCGGCCGTAATCATCGGCGGCGCCTCGTTCTGGGGCGGGAGGGGAACCGTCTCGGGGGCGGTGTGCGGCGCATTCATCTTCGGCGTCATCAACAACGGGCTGAACCTACTCAACGTGTCGATCTACTGGCAGCTCATCGCGATTGGGGTGATCGTCGTCGTTGCCGTCGAGCTCGACGTGGTGCGCCGCAAGCTCGAGGAACGGTTCCGCACGATGCAGGCTGGGAGGTGACCGCGATGACCGACCATGTGCTCGAGGTGTGCGATCTGGAGAAGCGATTCGGGGCCACCATGGCGCTCGACCGCGTCTCGCTGAAGTTGGGTGAGGGCGAGATTCTCGCGCTGCTGGGCGACAACGGCGCCGGCAAGTCGACGTTGATCAAGATCCTTTCGGGGGTGGTACGTCCCGACGCCGGCGACATCCGCATCGACGGCAAGCCGGTGCACATCAGCTCGCCGCATCACGCGCGGGAACTCGGTATCGAAACCGTGTACCAGGACCTGGCCCTGTTTGACAACTTCAACGCCACCGGCAACTTCTACGCAGGTCGGGAGCCGGTCAAGCCCAAGTGGCTCGGCTCGCTGGGCTGGGTCTCAGACCGGCTGATGGCCAGGGAGACCGAGGAGCTGCTGAACCGCCTGCAGGTCAACATCTCGCGCAACGACGAGATCGGGATCATGTCCGGTGGCCAGCGTCAGGCAGTCGCCTGTGCGCGTGCAATCGCGTTCGGCAAGCGCATCGTGATCCTGGACGAGCCGACATCCGCCTTGGGCGCCCGCGAGTCAGGCAACGTCCTGCGGCTGATCAAGGAGGCTCCCGAGCACGGAGTCTCGGTGATCTTGATCTCGCACAACCTCGAGCACGTCACGCGTGTCGCCGACCGAGCGGTCGTCCTGCGCCAGGGCAGGTACGTCGGCGAGGCCGAGGCGGATGCCGACCATCAGGAGGAGCTCGTGTCGATGATCGTCGGGTCGGGCGAAGGGCTCGACGAGGCCGAGCCTTCCGAGCATGAGGGGGCGCGCTCGCAGGATCAACCGGCGCGCGCGGAGGCGTGAGCCATGCGCCGCCTCTGCGTTGCGCTCCTGCTCACCGGCTTCAGCTTACTGGCGGTCGGCTTTCTCGCCGCCTGTGGCGGACAGCTGGCGGTCACACCCGACACCGGGATCCGGATCGGGTTCGTGCCCAAGGCCCTCAACCAGGAGTACTGGGTAAACACCGCCCACGGCGCGGCCGCGGGCGGGAAGAACGCGCACGCCACCGTCCTCACCGAGGCTGGCCAGGCCGACACCCAGGTCGATGAGCAGATCAACATCGTCCAGAACCTCGTGTCCGAGAAGGTCAGCGCGCTCGTCATCGCGCCGACGGACTCCGACCTGCTCAAGCCGGTGCTCGACCAGGTCGCCAAGAAGATCCCCGTGATCCTGTTCGACTCTCCGATACCGGGCTGGAAGCCGCAGACCGGATTCGTGGGTACGCCCAACCGCGGCGGCGGCGAGCGGATGGGACATTACCTCGCCAAGGTGATCCCACACGGGACGCTGGGCATCATCCGCGGCATCCCCGGCTCGCAGGTCGACATCGATCGGGTCGATGGTGTTCTCGCCGGGATCAAGAGCACACACATCAAGGTCGTCAAGGAGGTCTCCGCCAACTTCGACCGCGAGCAGGCCGTCGGAGCCATGGAGGACATCCTGCAGACCAATCCGCACGTGAGCGCGGTGTTCTGCGCCAACGACCAGATGGCGCTGGGCGCGCTACAGAGCCTCGAGGCCAACAACGCCACCGGGCGCGTGAAGCTCGTCGGCTTCGACGGCGCGATCGAGGCTACGCAGGCGATCATCGCCCACAAGATGTTCGCTACGGTCGCTCAGGATCCATACGGTATGGCGCGGATCGCCGTTCAGGAGGCCGTGGCGAAGGTCAAAGGGCATTCGGTTCCGCAGAACGTCAACACCGGTGACCCACTCGTGACCCAGCAGAACGCACAGGCCTATCTCAAGATAGCCGAGAAGAAACTGGGCCACCCCAACGGGAGCACATAGGGCGCGCAAGTCCTATCTCGCCAAAGCCGGCCAATCGCCGTCGGTCAGGTCGGGCATTGGGTCCGGGCAGAAGTCACGGCGGCTAGTGGTGTGTCCCGTGTTTAGTTGGTGATTGTGTTGAGGGTGACTCGGCCGCGGCGGACCTTCTCGAGGATTTGCTCGGTGGTGGCGGTCCAGGTGAATGGCTTGGGATCGGCGTTGTGAGCGGCGAGGTAGGCCTCGATCGCGGTGATCAGGTCGGGGACGGAGTGGAAGATCCCGCGGCGGATCG
>JAFAZZ010000463.1 GCA_019239375.1 Solirubrobacterales bacterium
TTGATGTGGGCGTTCATGCCGGCGAGCGCGAACTGGATCGGCGCGATGCGCGGGTTGCCGCGGGACGCGAACAGCGGCGCCCAGCTACGGGCCACCGGTGTGCCGGCGCGGGAGGCGTCTACCGCAGCGAAGTACCGATCGGCAAACACGACATCCAACGCACTGATGAACTCGGGGTCCTCGAACCCCGCGGTACGCGTGGCGGTGTCGACCGCCACCGTCTCCTCGAGATACAAGTGGTTGAAACGCGCCACTCCATCCGCGGCAGGAAGCTCACTCGCGATAGCGCTCATACGAGCCAGAACGGTCGCGATCGGATCGGTGGCGCCCGACACCTCGAGCCGGACTCTAAAGGACCGCAAGGCTGTCCGCGATGCAGGGCCGCTGGTGTGCGGCGAGAGCTCGATCGCTGCTGATCACGGAGCGCGAGCCGTGAGAAAGTCTAGGGCTCGCCGCATCAGCTCTCGCCCGGTTGGTCGCGCCGATGCTGCGAGGCGTCAGCTCGAGCCTGGCGCTGCTTGGAACGTTACGGTCGTTCCCACCGCGGGCTGCACGAAGGCCTCGGGCATGGCTCGGGCGATTGTGTGGACCGCCTTCCAGCCCGAGCAGTGCGCGGGCAGGACGCGTCCAACCCGGGCGGCGCACAGCGCCTCGACCGTGGGTTGAATGCGCGCCTCGAACAGGCCGCCTGTGAGATGCAGGCCGCCGAGCAGGCCCGCGATGCGATCCTCCCCAGTCAGACGCTGGGCGTGACGCAAGGCGTTGATCACACCTGCGTGCGAGCACCCCGAGATGATCACCAAGCCGCGGTCGCGCACGTTGACGACGAGAGCTTGGTCATCCCAGATCATCGTGTCGGGTCGCCACCCATCCCGCTCACGCGCCTCGTGAATGGGGAAGCCAGTCTCGAACTCGGTGACCCGCTCGACCTGTCCGGAGACTAGAACCGACCCGTCGAGCAGCAGGCTGTGCGCGCGCTCCTCGACCACTTCGAGCCCCTCGGCCTCAAGGTCGCGACGGCTCGGCGGCGGCAGTCGTAGCCGACCACCCGAGGGAAAGGTCACTCTCCGCTCGCGCCACGCGTCGGGGTGGATCACCAGCGGTAACCGCGAGCGACCCCGTCGACGGAGGAGCCCCTCGAGTCCGCCGTGATGGTCGGCGTGGCCGTGCGAGATGACGATCGCCCGCAGCTCACCCACCGACACCTGAAGCACGTCGAGGTTGCGAGCAAGAGCGTGCGGCGTGAGGCCGGCGTCGTAGAGCAGCGTGCGCCGGTCGCCGTCCCGCTCAACGCTGATCAACGCGGAGAACCCATGCTCAGCCACCAACTGCTCAGCAACGCCGAAGTCCCGCGCCTGGTAGCGAGCCACTCCCACCTCGCCGGCCATCAGCACGTCGAGGAAGTTGTCGATCACGATGGTCACCTCGACACGATCAGCCCCCGCTAGTCCGAGCCCCACCATGTCCAAATCGCGCTGCCGCACCAATCAGCCGAGCGGCGACTCCGCGCCGGGCGGGTACACGGCGTCGGGTGTGCCCTTCGGGATGGCGCTGTAGAGCTCGACTGGGAACCCGAGCGCCTCCTGCGTCGAGAAGTATGCGTACGTCACGCCCTGATGATTGCCACCCATGAGGATGTGGTGCCCCTTCGAGCGCAGCGTGCGCGCGGCCTCAGCGTAGTCGTCGACGGCGAGGGCTACGTGATGGAGGCCCTCGCCATGATCGGTGAGGTGCTGGGCGTAAATGCTGCGGTCGTCAAGCGGCTCGATCAACTCGAACTGGAGCCGCCCGATGAACGCGACCGCGAGGCGCATCGCGTACTCCGCCGGCGCGTCGTCGATGACCATGTCGTCGATCGTCTGCGGGTTGAACTCGAAGATCGCCCACGGACCCACGCCGTACTCATCGTGGTAGCGCCGCATAGCGGCGTCCAGGTCGCGGACGATGATCGCGACCTGGAGTGCGTCGGTGAAGACCGGCGGAGGCGTCGTCATCGGGCGGCAGGCTCGAGGACCCAGAAGCGCTCCCCGCGCTCGGCCTTGAGCTCGGTGTACTGCTCGGCGAAGATTTCCTTCGCCCGCCCGGGCGTAATCGCCTCGTCAGGGCTGACCTCCTCGATCTGGAGGCTCGTCTTGTCTTCGTAGAGGTGCTCGCCGGCGAGCCGGGCGCGGCCGTCGTACGGCCAGATGAACGCCTGGCGGCTGGAGACGTGATACAAGGCATCGTCGCGCTCGATGTCGTAGCCCAGGGCGCGTAGGTCGCCGCCGCCGGCCAACTGGTGGAAGGTGATCTCATCGCAGATGCCCCAATCCGCGACCGACAACCGGTCGTCGGAGTGGAACAAGACGGCCTCGCCGACGCTGTTGTAGAAGGCCAGCACGCCCTCTTTGCCGGTGATGACGCCTGGGTTGACGCCCCAGGTCACTCGATAGACCGGCTCGTCGACCATCATGTCCTCGGCAACGATCTCGTCGTAGCGCCCTGCCCCCTCCAGCAGCACGTGGCGCCAGAAGTTCAGGAGCATCGCACGGTGCAGAGGATTCGTCGTCTCCTCCAGCAGCCGAGCGGTCGGCGTCATGCAGTCGTAGATGGCCTGCTCAAACCTGTTCATCAATTTCTCCTGACCGGTGGGGCGCCACAACAGCCCCGACGGTAGCGGCTCGGTCGCCGGGAGTGGCGCTGTCACCGGCAAGCCGGCGGCCTGCGCTAGGCTGGTCCTCTTCCCGCGATGCCTAGTCTCGAAGGCAAGGTCGCGATCGTCACTGGCGGACGCCGCGGCATCGGCCGCGCGATCGCCGACGGCCTCGCCGCCGAGGGTGCAAAGGTCGCGATCCTCGACGTGGTCGGCGCCGAGGAGGCGGCCGCCGCGTACGACGGCGGCGTCGGCCTCGCCGGCGACGTCTCCTCCGAGATGGACAGCGCCCGGATGGTCGAAGCGGTCGCGTCGCGCTTCGGGCGCATCGACATCCTGGTCAACAACGCGGCGATCTTCGCGACGCTGACGATGAAGCCGTTCACCGAGATCGCGCTCGATGACTGGCGGCGAGTCCTCGAAGTCAACGTCGGCGGCGTATTCCTCATGTGCCGCGCCGTGGTGCCGCACCTGCGCCAGCAGGGCGGGGGGAAGATCGTGAACATCTCCTCCGGCACGTTTTTCAGGGGCGTGCCGTTTATGCTCCACTATGTGACGAGCAAGGCCGCGGTGATCGGTCTGACGCGCGCGCTGGCCCGCGAGCTTGGGCCCGACCACATCTGCGTGAACGCGATCGCGCCGGGCTACACGGTCACTGAGGCGACGCTTGAGCACGACGAGGCACACGCGCGCGTCGGAGCAGTATCGGTCAATGCGCGCGCACTCAAGCGCGAGCAACGACCCGAGGATCTGGTCGGCTCCGCCCTCTTCCTGTGCGGCCCAGGGTCGGACTTCGTGACCGGACAGACCTTCGCGGTCGACGGCGGCGCCCACTTCCAGTAGAGCATGCTCGCGCACGCCTACAACGGGATCAGCGTGAGCGGATCGGCTGCTTAGATGCCACAGTCACCGATGAGGAGACAGCGCAACACCTACACGGCGTACAGCATCGGCTGCGCCGGCGTGTGGGGAATGATCCTCCTCCTCGGCCGCCGCCGGTTGGATTCTCA
>JAFAZZ010000571.1 GCA_019239375.1 Solirubrobacterales bacterium
CGCTAAGTTCGCGGGCGTCGGGGTGGGCGAGGGCCACGTGTGCTCCGCGTCGCGCCGGATCGCGCGGAGAGGCGACCGACACCCCGAGCGGCGCCAGCCGCGTGTCGGCCAGCGCGATGGCCGACTCCGTAAGCGCGACGCCCTTGGCCCGGATCGCCTCGATCCCGGCCTCGGCAACCATGCGCACGCCTTCATCCACGGCGGCGAGGGCCAAGATCGGCGGCGTCCCGGAGAGAAAGCCGGTCATTCCCTCGGCGGCCGCGTAACCGGGCGCCATCTCGAACGGATCGCGCCGGCCGAGCCAGCCCCAGATTGGCTGGCGCAGCTGCGCCTGGAGCTCGCGGCGCACGTACATGTACGCCGGCGCTCCCGGACCACCGTTCAGGTACTTGTACGTGCAGCCGACGGCGAGATCGGCGCCGTCGGCATCGAGCGAGAGCGGGACGGAGCCGGCGCTGTGGCTGAGATCCCACAGCATGAGCGCGCCCGCGTCGCCGACCGCCGCGTTGACGGCGGCCATGTCGGCGATGTGAGCCGAACGGTAGGAGACGTGAGAGAAGGTGACGAGCGCGGTCTCCCGGCCGACCAGCGAAGCCACCTCCTCCGGCTCGGGCCCCCCAGCCGGATCGCCGCGCAGCCACACGAGCTCGAGCGCGCGCGCCCGCGCCACGCCCTCGAGCACGTAGCGGTCGGTGGGAAAGTTGTCGAGGTCGGTGACGACCTGCCGCCGGCCCGGGCGGGCGTCGAGCGCCGCGCAGAGGAGCTTGTAGAAGCACACCGTGGTGGAGTCGCCGACCGCCACCTGGCCAGGCGCCGCGCCGAGGAGCGCCGAGCCCAGGCGGTCGCCCACCGTTACGGGCAGCTCGAGCCAGCCCTCCTCCCAACCGCGCACCCCCCGTTGCCCCCACTGCGCCACCAGGTGCTCGACCCGCGCCACCGTCGCCCGCGGCAGGCAGCCAAGCGAATTGCCGTCGAGGTACACCACGTCGGCGTCGATGACGAACCGCTGGCGGAACTCACGCAGGGGGTCGGACGCGTCAAGCTCGACGGCCGCCGCACGGGTCAGGACGGCGGTGGTCATCGTCCCAGGTAGGCGCGCTTCAGGTCCTCGCTCTTGAGCAGCTCGGAAGCCGGCCCCTCCAACACGATCTGTCCGGTCGACAGGACGTAGCCGCGGTCGGCGATCGACAGCGCCATGGTGGCGTTCTGCTCGACCATCAGCACCGACACCCCCGACTCGTGCACCTCCTTGATGATCCGGAAGTTCTGCTGCACGAGCGCCGGGGAAAGCCCCATCGAAGGCTCGTCCATCAGGAGGAGCCGGGGCCGCGACATGAGCGCCCGGCCCATCGCCACCATCTGCTGCTCGCCCCCCGACAGCGTCCCCGCTAGCTGGTTGCGCCGCTCGTAGAGGCGCGGGAACAGATCGTGCACGCGCCCGAGGTCCTCGGCGAACGTGCTGCCGTCGCCCAGCACCGCCCCCAGCTCGAGGTTCTCCCGCACGGTCATGTCGCCGAACAGCCGGCGGTTCTCCGGGACGATCGCTATGCCGTTGGCGATCCGCTGGGGGACCGGCCACGAGGTCATGTCCTCGCCGGACAGAAGCACACGCCCCGAACGAGGACGCACGATCCCCAGCACCGTCTTGAGCGTGGTCGACTTGCCCGATGCGTTGCCGCCCAGCAGGCACACCAGCTCGCCGGTACTCACCTCGAGCGAGATCCCCTCGAGGATCCGCATCTGCCCGTAGTAGGTGGTGATCTCATCGAGCTTGAGCAGCCCGTTGGCGGCCGCTGGCCTGTTTGCCGAGACGGCCACTACGCCTCCGCCAGTGCCTCCGGGTCGCGCCCGAGGTAGGCCTCGACGACGGCCGGATGGCTCGCCACCTCGTCGAAGCCGCCCTCGGCGATCTTCACCCCGTGGTCGAGGGCCACGACCCGGTCCGACACGCCGCCGACCACGTGCATGTCGTGCTCGATCACGAGGATGCCCACGCCCAGCTCGTTGCGCAACCGCCCGATCAGCTCGGTCACCTCGTGCGTCTCGTTGGCGTTCATGCCCGCCGCCGGCTCGTCGAGCAGCAGCATGCGTGGTCGCGTGGCCAGGGCGCGGGCTATCTCCAGGCGCCGGCGGTTGGCGTAGGACAGGCTGTAGGCGGGCTGGTTGAAGCGGTAGCCGGCCAGGCGCTGGCCGAAGAACGACAGGATCTTCTCGGCATCGGCACGCACCGCTCGTTCCTCGCGCCGCGCGCGCGGCAGCCGGAGGATCTGCTCCACCGGCGTTGCCTTGGTCCGGCCGTACGTGGCCGTGATCACGTTCTCGATCACCGTCGTGTTGAGAAACAGGCGCAGGCTCTGGAACGTCCGGGCGATGCCGAGCCCGGTGACCTGGTGAGGCTTCAGCCCGGCCAGCGACTTGCCGGCGAAACGGATTTGGCCCGCGGTCGGCTCGTACAGGCCGGTGATCACGTTGAACACGGTCGTCTTGCCGGCGCCGTTGGGACCGATCAGGCTGACCACCTCTCCCTGGTCGACCTGCAGGTCGAGCTTCGAGAGCGCGCGCAGGCCGCCGAAGTCGAGCGTCAGCTTGTCGAGTTCGAGCAGCGACACGACGACCTCACACGATTTCCACGCGCCGGGCGCCCAGCAGTCCGGACGGCCGCCAGGCCATGACCACGATCAGGATCGCCCCGAGCAGGAGCAGGCGGGTAGTGGCCGGAACCTGGGAGAGCCGTGCCTCCCAGGCGCAGGCGGCGATGTACAGCGTTGGGATGAGCAGGATCGTCCGCCAGCGTCCCCTCACCTGGACGAGCGCGACCAGCAGGCAGAGCAGCGCGACGAAGCAGATGTTGCCGAACGTGACCGGATTTGCCGGCACGATCGCCCAGTGCAGGTCGATCCAACTGCGGGCGCCCGACGTCCCGGCCACGGCGCTGGACGAGAACGCCGCGACGATCGCGTGCGCGACGAACCCGAACACGACCGTG
>JAFAZZ010000017.1 GCA_019239375.1 Solirubrobacterales bacterium
TCGCCTCGATCGACGCCGAATACGCGATGTACGCCGTCGGGATGACCCCTTCCCCGGAGCTCGCCTCACCCATCGGCGAACAGGTCAACGCCGTGAAGGCGGCACTCGACCCGTGGGGCGCCCGGCACATGTACCTCAACTTCGCCGAGACCCAGCGCGATCCATCAACCCTCTGGAACGAGCAGGCCTACCAACGCCTCCGCCAGATCAAGGCAACCGCCGACCCAGCGAACGTGATCCGCTCCAACCACCCGATTCCACCCGCCCGCTAGAGAACTGTCACCGCGAAGCCTGGCACCCGAACAACATGCCGCCGCCAGCGCCGCGCTGACAATGCAACCGAGGACCGAATCATGCCCACCCTCTGCCAGAGCACACTCACCTAAACCGACAAGGACCCCCGTCCGAGCGACAAATCACCGCCTTCACACGCCTTCGAAGTAACGCTGTCGCTCGACGGGATCACACCCGATGACTACATCCAATGGATCCGCGACCCCGACCCTCCCAACACTCGCCGGCCTCAAGCTGTCCGCCGTCACGGCCACCCCCGCAGGTGACCACATCCGACTACAGCTGCACTCCACCGCCCCCCCGCCGCAAGCCACAATCGCCGCCCGCGCCGTCGGATTCCCCATCACACCCGAGGTGGCCCGAATCCAAAGCAGGTCCATCGACCCCGGCATCATCTAGGCAACGCGAGACGAACCCGGCCCTGAAAGGCAACGAGGTCGAGAAAGAACTGGGTGACATTGCCTGGTGGGGCATCCGGTTTCTCGTTCCTGCGGAACGGGCTGATGCACGGGAGTCCGGCGGAGGCAGAGGACTGGGTTTCACGGCGAGGACGTATCGCACATCGACCTCGGAGACAGGTATCTGCGCCGGGCGATCGAGCACACCGTCGCGAACTACGGTCACGACGAAATCCTTCAAGACCTGATCTGGCGCAAGGCGTTCGCGGAGACTCTGGCCAAGTACCAGCAGACGCCCAATCAGACGAGCAGTGAGTCGTCGTAGCCCTCCGCGCCGGGGTCGGTCGAAGCCGCCGACTTGTGCGCGGTCACCAGGTACGGAGCGTGCTCGCCGCCGCGGCTACCTCTCTGCGGATGCGCGCGTCGGCAGGCGGCGACTGGTACAAGCGCTGCGGCGCCGGACCACGCATCCGGCGAGGTCGTCGCCGACGATCGCATCGCCACACGCGAGCGATCGTCCCCGGACCCGGACCTGCTTTCACGGCCGGACGCGCTCCTGGCGCAGCCGTTAGCGGTGGCGCTATGCGCGGAACTCGCGCCGCCGGCGACGGGCGCCTTCCACGACGCCTCCGCGACTTTTCCGCTGTGCTGCTAGTTAGGTGACAGCAGCGGACACGTCCCCCACCCGACCTTCACCAGGTCGTTCTTGAGCCAACTTCTCACATGCATGCCACGGGATTCCAGCGAGCATACGCCTGCTTGGCGGCAGTTGCTGGGTGTGCTCACCGACCGCGTCGCGGATCGCGGCGGTCGTGGCTGCGCCAGGTTGGTTAGCGCCAGTGCCGCGGGAAATTTCGCGTGCATCCTGGACGCGGGACCCCTCGCAGGTGTAGGATCGTGCTTGCCATGAGGAGGATGGGAGTCGTGGCTGTGTTGCTCCCGCGGCGATGGCGCGTGCCAGCTCTAGTGGGCGTCGCATTGGGGTTACTCCTGTTGCAGGCTGCTCCCGCCGGCGCGGTCTTCCATCGGGGACCGGCGCGTCGAGCGACGTTGCGGAGCAACACCGACATGATCATGAGCGGCACCGGCCCAGGCCAAGCCGTCCAGGGGTTCATCGCCAATCCCGACAGCCCGTTCGACCCGGTTGTCGACGGATATCCCGCCAGCAACCGACGACCGGTTTCACTCCCAAGGACGAGGGCTTCGCCGGCATCATCCACGGCGCGCCGGTTGGCGGCGGCGCGACGCTCAACCTCTACTGCATCGACATTTTCACGGCGACATTTCCCGGCCTCGGTTACGGCCTGGGCACCTGGGACGCCTCCGGGGTCCCCAACGTGGGCTATGTGGCCCGGCTGCTGAACGACTACTACCCGAACACTTCCGAGCCTTCCACGTTCCCCGATGGGGCGCCGATGGATATCAATCAGACGGCTGCCGCCGTGCAGGCGGCCATTTGGTTCTTCACCGACCGCTACGTGGTGAACACCTCCATGGGCGAGTTCCGCGGCGCCGTCGTCGCCATAGTGGCCCACGTCATCTCCCAGGGGCCGCTGGTCCAGCCGCCACCGCCCAGCCTCACCATCACCCCTGGGAGCGTGAGCGGGCCCCGTAGGGTGCTCGGACCGTTCACGGTCTCGACCAACCACCCGCCGGCCACCGTCACCGCCACGGGCGCAAATATGTACTCGAACGCCGCCGGCACGAATGAGCTCGGGGATGGAACCACGGCGGAGGTGCACGACGGGCAGCAGATCTGGCTGCGCTCCACGGGTCCATCCACCGCCGAGGTCCAGGCCACCTCGACGGCCACCGTCCCTAGCGGCAACGTCTACCTCTACGACGGCAATGCCGATGTCAACGATGCCCAGAGGCTCATCCTGGCTCGGACGACCGAGTTGAAAACTACCGTCCGTGCGACCGCAGAGTTCCTGCCCTTCGGCAAGCTGATCGTGAAGAAGACGATCGCTGGTCCGGCTGCGGGTCACCAGGGAGCTGTGGTCATCCGCGTGAAGTGTGACGATGGCGTGAAGCGGCGCCCGGTCGTCATCCCCGGTGGTACGCACGCGGGTACGACGTCGCGCACCTACCGTCACATCGTGGCCGGAACGGAGTGTACGGTCACCGAGACGCGCAACGGCGCCACCACTACCGTGACTGTGGCGGTAAGGGGGGACGGCCAGGAGGTGACGATCCCCGCCGGCGGGACGAAGACCGTCCAGATCAGGGATATCTATCGCTTCGTCCCCGGCTCGCTGCTCGTGCGCAAGACGGTCACCGGTCTGGGCGCAGGCATGCAAGGGAAGGTCATCATCCGCGTGAAGTGCAACGGGAAGTACCTGACCCCGGACTTCGTGATCGGCGCCAGGGCTCCCGCGGGTGAACGCACCAAGCAGTTCGACGGCATCCCGGTTCCCGCCACCTGTACGGTCACCGAGACCGCTAACGGGCAGACCAGCGCAGTCTCGGTCGACGTCGAAGGAAGCGGGCAGACGGTGCATGTCGGGCCCGGCGACATCGCCGAGGCCGATGTCAGGGACACGTACGGGCTGCGCCCGGGCCAGCTCGAGGTGAACAAGACCATTGATGGCCCGCTTGCCGGGCACCAGGGAGAGGTGGTTATCCACACGGTCTGTAACGGCACTGCCCTCACCCCCGACTTCGTGATCTCTCCTGGGGCGACAGGCGTTCAGTCTCACATCTACTCGGACATCCCCACACCGGCAACGTGCGTGGTCACGGAGACGGTGAACGGAGCCACGAGCGCCGTCTCAGTGGAAGTCGTGGGCAGTCCGCGCACCGTCACGATCCGCCCGGGCGGGTCTGGGGCCGCCACTATCGGTGACACCTACGGCGCCCGCCCCGGCTCCCTGCTCGTCACCAAGACGATCGCCGGTCCGCTCGCCGGTCACCAGGGACCAATCACCATCCACGTGGCTTGCAACGGCGCAGCCCTGTCGCCGAACTTCGTGATCGCCGCAGGAACCCCGGCGGGCACCGTGTCGCACACCTTCGACGGTATTCCAGCTGGCTCGGTGTGTACCGTCACCGAGACCGCGGACGGCGCCACCGCCACGATCATTGTGACCGTGACAGGCGCCGGCCAGAGCGTGATCATTCCCGCGGCCAAGGTCGTATCGGTGAGCTTGATGGACGTATACGACGACGGATCTCCCGTCAAGCCGGCGCCCGAGGAGCCCGGATCCCCCTCCGTCGACGCGACCGGCTCCCTGACATTGACTAAGACCATCGCTGGACCAGCCGCTCACCGGCACGGTCGCATCGCCATCCTGGTGACCTGCGGCGGTCCTGTCTTCAACTTCACGTTCGTTATCCCGGCGAATACCGGCCCCGGCTCTCTCACGCGCCACTTTGTCAACATCCCGTCCGGATCCCGCTGCACCGTTACGGAGACGGCGAACGGTCACACCAACACCGTGGCTGTGGTCGTGAGCGGGAGCCGCACGGTGACGATACCCGCCAAGGGAAGCACCGCCGTTCACCTCACCGACCGCTTCGCAGTCAAGCCTCCTCGGCCGCCTGCTCCGCCATTCACCGGCTGAGCCCGGACGTCGGCGCGGGCGTCTCACGCTGCGTCCGGGGGGCGAGGCGCTCGGGCTTTGACCCGCGCGTGCGGACGTCCTGCTCACTGATCGCCCCACTCGTCCTTGCCGGTAGGCGTGCTTTAGCGTTCGCGTTCATCCTGAGCGGCCGCGGCGTGCACGATCTCATCGGCCGGTCACCTACCCATCTAGACGACGGCAGCCTGACATGAGCAGCTTGCGAGGGCGCCTCTTCGCATGCAGGATCGAACTCCCGCATTTACATCCGCACGGGCATCGGGCTACCGTCGATCATCGCGCCCGCAACGCCCGGTCAGCAGGGCCCGGTGTCGGCTAAGCCAGAGGCTTCTGCTTCGCCCGAGAGGAGTGGCCATGACGGCGTCGAGTCAGAGCGCTGCTGCGCCTTGGTGCTCAGTGCTGAGTTCACGCGGAAGCAGTCGCTTCGCGAGTGTTCAAAGTAGAGGAGGTCGCGCTCGGCGGCGCGCAAGGAGCGCATCTAACGGATGCGCCCTAAGCTGAGGCAACGTACCGCGCTGGTCGTCTCGGGACGCAAAGTCGCGGGCAGCCCAGCTAGAGTCGTGGACCGGCGCGCAATGAACGCCGCCAGCAGAACTGAGGGTATTCAACAGGGGAGGGAAACGTGACGATCACGGAGTCAGGGACACTCCATCACACCTGCTTTGTCGTGCACGACGTGGAGAAGACGGCAGCGACACTCGCCGAGTTTGGGATCGGACCGTGGGGTGTCTGGACGATCGAACCCGCGGCGAGCACAGTTCGGGGGCGAGAAGTTCCCTTCTCCTTCCGGATCGCCTTCGCGCAGGCGGGGGACTCGAACTACGAACTGCTGGCGCCGCGTGACGGCGAGAGCATCTACGTTGAGCACCTCGCGGCGAACGGCGAGGGCTTTCATCACACCTGCATCGCGTACCCGAGCCGGGACGTGCTGCGGGAGGCCAAGGCCGAACTCGAGCGCCAAGGACGGACAGTCGTCCAGAGCGGGAACCTGGGCGACGTCGGCGAGTTCTGCTACTACCACATCCCCGAGATCGGCTCGTTGATCGAACTCCTCTACGTCAGCGAGCTACCACCGCCCGAGAAGGCAATCGGCTAGAA
>JAFAZZ010000251.1 GCA_019239375.1 Solirubrobacterales bacterium
GGAAACGGGTCGGCGAGCGGCGTCAACGCGCTGCACGTCGCGGTGTCGCGGCTGCGGCGGACCCTGCACGTGGACGGCCGCGAGATGCTCCTCACGCGGCGCGGCGGGTACGTCCTGGAGCTGGAGCCCGAGCAGCTCGACGCGGCGATCTTCGAGCGTTGCCTCCAGGACGGCCGGCGCCTACTCGCGCGCGGGGACCCGGCGGGCGCGTCGGCGCGGCTGCGCGAGGGGCGGCGTGGCCCGCCGTTCGCGGACCTGCCCGCCGCGGGGGACGTGCAGCCTGAGGTACGACGTCTGGAGGAGCTTCGCCTGCTGGCGGAGATGGAGCGGATCGACGCCGAGCTCGCGCTCGGGCGGGCGGCGGAAGCGGTGGTCGAGCTCGACCACCTGATCGCGCTGGCGCCGCTACAGGAGCGCCTGCGCGGGCAGCTCATGCTGGCCCTCTACCGCTCCGGCCGCCAGGCCGAGGCGTTGGCCGCGTATCGGGAGGCGTGCGCGCTCCTGCGCGATGAGCTCGGGCTTACTCCGAGCCCTGAGCTGAGGGAGCTCGAAGGCATGATCCTGCGCCAGGACGTCGAGCTCGAGACGAACGGAGCTGCGCCGGCGCCACCGCGGACGGTGCTCTGCCCGTTCAAGGGCCTGGCCGCGTTCGAGAGCTCCGACGCCGAATTCTTCTGCGGCCGCGACCGGGCGATCTCGGAGCTGATTGCGCGGCTCGCCGAGTGGCCGCTGGTCGGCATCCTCGGGCCTTCAGGGATCGGCAAGTCCTCGCTCCTCCGGGCCGGCGTGCTGCCGGCCCTCCGGGGGGGTGCGTTGCCGGGAAGCGCTGTGTGGCGGCAGGTCTTGCTCCGACCGGGCACACACCCCGCGGGCGAACTCGAGCGCGTGCTCGGCGAGAGGCTCGAGCACGTGCTGGCGAGCGTCAGCCGGGGCGAGCGCCTCGTGATCGCGATCGACCAGCTGGAGGAGCTGTTCACGGTGTGCGAGCTGGAGGACGAGCGAGTTGAGTTCCTGGACCGGCTGGCCGCGGCGGCACACGATCACGAGCGGCGCGCGCTCCTGCTGTGCACGCTGCGCGCCGATTTCTATGGGCGGCTCGGTGCCTATCCGGGCTTTGCCGAGCTGCTCAGCCGCAGCCACGTCCTGGTCGGGCCCATGGATCGTGACGAGCTCAGGGAGGCGATCGAGCGACCAGCGGCACGCGCTGGGCTCGAGATCGAGGGCCGGCTGGTCGACGTGCTGGTGGCGGAGGTCGGGGACGAGCCCGGCAGCCTCCCGCTTCTGGAGACGACGCTGCTCGAGCTATGGCGGACGCGCGATGGGGGCAGGCTGCGCCTTCACGACTACCGCGCAACGGGCGGGGTGCGCGGTGGTGTCGCACGGATCGCGGAAGCCGCCTACTTGCGCCTACCCGAGGGTGGCCAACGCTCGGCGCGCGCGATCCTGCTGCGAGTCGCCGACATCGGCGAAGGCGCCGCGGAGCGGCGCCGTGTGCCGCTCGCCGAGCTACCGCACACACCGGCGACGAAGCGGGCGCTGGACGCGCTGACCGACGCGCGCCTGCTCACCGTGGGAGCCGGAACGGTCGAACTCTCACACGAGGCCCTGCTGCGCGAATGGCCGCGCTACCGCGCCTGGCTCGAGGAGGATCGCGTGGGCCGCCGGCTGCACGCACACCTGCGGGTCGCGGCCGGTGAATGGGACGCACGCGGGCGCGATTCGGGCGATCTTTACCGCGGCCCCAGGCTGGCCGCCGCCCTCGAGTACCGCGCGGAGCGTCCGGGAGAGATGGACGGTTTGGAGCGCGATTTCTTGGAGGCGAGCCGGCTCCACGCCGAGCGCGAGGCAGGGCGACAGCGCGCACAGAACCGGCGCCTGCGTGCGCTCCTCGGCGGGGCAGCCGTGCTCCTGATCCTCACCGTGATCGCCGGCGCGGTCGCCATCGTTGGGCAGCAGCGGGCGAATCGCGACGCCAAGTTGGCCGTGGCCGAAGCCCGGGCAGCGCTCGGCCGCCAACTCGGGACCGAAGCGCTCGCCGAGCCCAGGCTCGATGTGGCGGCATTGCTGGCGCGGGAGGCGGTGGCGCTCGATCGCTCACCCCAGACAGAAGGCACACTGCTCGCGACACTGCTGCGCAGCCCGGCGGTGATCGCCGCCTTCTCGTTGCCAACCACGTCCACGCCGCACGTCACGGTCAGTCCCGACGGTCGCACGCTCGCGGTGTCCGACAACGTCACCAACAGCGTGGGGTTCTATGACGCCCGCACGCGCCTTGCGCGGCGCCCGCAGCTCAGCGATTTCTTCGGCGACCAGGCGCCGGTCTACTCGCGCGACGGGTCGCTGCTCGTGTATCGCTCCGGGTCGGCGCTGGCCGTACGCGACGCACACACGCTCGCGCTGCGCCGTCGGCTGGCGATCGGGCCGCCCTTCACCCAGGAGCTGACGGCAGACATTGTGGAGGGGAGCGTCCTGGTGGCGCCCGGCCGCCACACCGTGTACTACGGCTACTGGATGTTGGACCCGGCCGGTCAGCCGACCGAGGCCTATCTTGCCCGCTGGTCGCTGCCGAGCGGCCGGCGCCTCGAGACGGTGCGCCTCGGGCACGGCCCGTTGCTAGCCACGGCCCTGGTCAATGGAGGCGGCCGCCTGGAGGTCGTGACGGCCCGCAGCCTCGCGACGTACGACGCGCAGACGCTGCGGCTGATCCGCGCCGTGACGATCCGGCCGGTGCCGCTGCTCCCCTCGGCGGCCGCCGTCAGCCCGGACGGAACCTCGGTCGCGATCGGGTCGCGGAACGGCTCGGTGTCGTTCGTCGACGCCGCCACCGGTGATGCCGACCACGTGCCCGATGTCCATTCAGCCGCGGTGGCCGGCGCAGCGTACGCGTAGGACGGAAAAGCCGCCGTGACGGTAGTCGACGACGGCAAGGTCGTCGTGTGGGATCTCCACACGCGGACCGAGGCCGCCGTGCTGGCCGGCCCAGGGGGAGGTATACAGAACGCGCAGGTGAGTCCGGATGGCACCACTCTGTATACGTCGGCGGTGGGGGGAGTGCTGCTGGCGTAGGACCTCACGGGCACCCGCGGCTTCGGGCGCAGCGCGCGCCTCACCTCGGGATTGCCGTGCTGCGACCCGGTGTTTCCGCCCGCGCCGGCACTCGCCGTGTCCCCCGATGGATTGCGCCTTGCCGTCAGCACCGGCGCCTCGACGGTGGCGCTGTTCTCGACCGAGACGCTGCAACGCGAGGCGACGTTCCCGATCAGGCCCTCGGGCGATCCGATCACCGCGCTGACCTGGTCGCCGACCGGCTCCGTCCTTGCCGTCGGCGCCCGCGGCGGCGTGGTGCAGCTGTGGCGCGTGGACGGTCGGCCCCGGCTCGAGCGCGCGCTGCTGGGGCTGGCGCCGCTGCCGGGCCAGGGCGAGGCGATCCAGGCGCTTGCCTTCTCGCCCGACGGTGGGCTCCTCGCGGCGAGCGACAAGAGCCACACCACCACGGTCGGCCATATGCTCGTCTCGCCGCTGGCGCAGATGGCGCTCTGGCGCGTCGCCAGCGGGACGCTGGTGGCGCCACCGGCCGACCTTGGCGCGGGTACCGGGCTGAACGGATCCGACGTCGTGGCGTTCTCTCCAGACGGCAAAGACCTGGCCGCGAGCCTGCTCACCGGAGGCGTGCGCCTGTTCGATCCAATGAGCGGCCAGGTGCTGCGCGCGCTCTCCGATCCGGGCGACCAGAGCATCTCCCTGGCGTTCGCGCCGCACGGAGCGCTCGCGGCGGGCACGCTCGGCGGGACAGTGGAGACGTGGGATGCCTCGAACGGCAAGCGGCTAGGCCCGGTCCTTCTGGCCGACTCGGTGCCGATCACGAGCCTGGCCTTCGATCCCGCCGGGCGACGCTTCGCCACCGCCGGCTACGGGGACGGCACCGTCAAGTTGTGGTTCACCGCCGGGATGCAGCAGCAAAGCGTGCGGCTCGCCTCCGATCCGGACTCCACCGCCGCCGCGGCCTTCGAGCCCGGCGGGAGGGCTCTCGTGGTGGTCGACGATCGCGGCGGCGCCTTCATCTGGCCCACCTCGCGGGCGGCCTGGGAGCAGCGGGCCTGCGCCATCGCCGGACGAAACCTCACGCGAGGCGAGTGGGCGCAGTTCGTGGGCGGACCGAGCTACACCACGGTCTGTCCGTAGTCGGCATCACACGGGAAGCGCTGCACCCAAGCGCCCGTCAAGGCGCGTGCCCGGGCTCGATCCACTTGGCCCGGCGGAAGGTGAGCGATGATCCGGAGCGCTGCGCCTCTTCCTCGATCGGTTCGAGGAGATAACCGCAGTGGTCCCCGAAGGGCAGCCGCTCGAGCACGTGGCCGGCGAACCAGTCCTCGAGGCCGGCCACGATGGGTGCGCCTCCGGGGCCGGGGCGCCAGTCGCAACGGGAGAATTTGTCGACCTCGTCGCCGGTCTCGCCGCCGAACAGCAGCGCGAGCTCCTCCGCCTGCTCAGGGACGAAATGGACGACCAGCGTGTGCGCGCCCGCCGAGGCTACGCGGTAGGTGCGGTTCTTGACCGACAGCCCAATCAGGAACCGGGGCGGATGAATCGAGACCTGTGAAGCGAAGCCAACCAGGCAGCCGGCGCGCTCCTCGCCGGCCGCGACGGTGACGATGAACAGCGAATAGTCGAGCTGGGCCATGAGCCGCTCGAACTCATTGGGCTCTCCGGGCATAGAGCGCTTGTACCCAGGGTTACCGGCACCGATCACCGGGTATGGCGCCACCGTGATCGATACGGGCCCCCCCAGTCGCCAGCTGACTGCGCTCGAGCCGGTGGTGGAGGCGATCGAGTCCGCGCAGGTGCTCGACGCGCCGGCGAAGATGCTCGGCAAGACGGTCCGCGAGATCATCCCCCGCGGTCCCGTCAAGGACGCACTCAGCGGCACCTGGCTCGGTCACGCCGTCCACCCGATGCTCACCGACATCGTGATCGGATCGTTCGCCGGCGCCTCGCTGCTCGACCTGCTCGCGCCCGATGCCGACGGCGTGGCCAGCCGGCGCCTGATCGCGCTCGGCCTCGTCGCTTACCTACCGACCGCCGCGGCCGGGGCCAACGATTGGGCCGACACCGAGGTGGTCGACGACACGATCCGCCGCGCCGGCGTGGTTCACGCGGGCGGTAACGCGATCGCCGCCACGCTCTATTTCGCGTCCTTGCGGGCGCGGCGTCGGGGAGCGCGAGGACGCGGGGTGGCACTCGGCGTCGCCGGGATGTCCGTACTCATGGCCGGCGGCTACCTCGGCGGCCACCTCACGCTCAGCAAGGGCGTCGGTCCCGCCCAGACCGTGTTCGACCCCGGACCGACCGAATGGACGCCGGCAGCCGACGCCACCCAGCTCACTGAGGGCCAGCCGGTCAGGGTCGTGGTCGACGAGACGCCGGTGCTCCTGCTGCGCCAGGCGGAGCGGATCTTCGCCATCCACGACCGCTGTTCGCACCGCGGCTGTTCGCTCAGCCAGGGCGAGGTGGAGGGGGAGGAGATCGTCTGCGCGTGCCACGGATCTCGCTTCGACTTGCGTAACGGTGCGGTTGTGGGCGGCCCCGCGACCTCGGCCCAGCCGTCGTTTCAGGTCAGGCTGGAGGAGGGGCGGGTCGAGGTCCGGAGGCTGCAGCCGGCGTAGCTGGGTGTGGCGTGCCGGGGCCGGCCGGGCGTTGGGGATGCCGGGGGCTCGGGGCGCCGGCGGGCTCGGGGCCACGGTAAGGGGTGACGCCCGGTCACGGGTTGGTTCGCGGTGAGCGGCGAGGCGGGCATGGGCAACGGGTTGGTTCGCGGTGAGCGGCGAGGCGGGCATGGCACGGGTTGAACGCGGTGCGCGGCGAGGCGGGCGTGACCCACAAGAGCAGGGGCCACGATCGCCCATAACTCCACAATCGCGCTGCCGGCGAGAGCGAAAGTGGAGTTTGCCTCCGCCATGGAGTCAAACTCCGCACTCGCGCCGCGGGCGCAGTCGAGTGCGCGGTTGATGGCAACCGATCGCAGCGCTGCGGCGGCGGCAACCGATCGCCAGCGCGCCGGCGATCGGTTGCCGCTCGCCGGCGCGCCGCGGCGGAAATCTAGCGCCGGCGCGCCGGGTCGGCCGAGCGTCCGCCAAACTGTTTCACGGCGCCCGTGGCGCGCAGGGAGCAGCCACGGGTGCGGACATGAGCCGGCGAGGCGGAGTCCGTCCCTGGTCGGTGCCAACGCTCCACCCGCAGACGGATGTGGAAACCACATCCGCGCAGTACCTTGCGGCCGTGGATCGCGAGTCGGCTTACTGGGGCCAGGGGGATCAGGTCCGCCGGATCGTCCCGCTGTTCGCGTTTGGGGTGGCGGTCGTAGCCGCGCTGACCGATCCCTCTACGGCCGGTGAGCTCGGCCTGATGGCGATCCCGCCTGTGGCGCTGGCGACGTGGACGTATGTACCGCGGTCACCGCTGTGGGCGGTGGCGCTCGCGGTGGTGGTGCCGGTCGTGGCGGTGCAGCACATCGGCACCCACGAGCCAATCATGTTCGAGGCTTCGCTGCTCGCGTTTGTCGTGGCCCGCTGGTCGAAGTCGGCGGCCATGGCGGTGGCGCTCGGCCTGCTCGCGGTGGCGGCGCCCATCGCGGTTGGCGCGATCGAGACGGCCGGCCAGACATCGGTCGGGATCTGGATCCTCGGGGTCGTGCTTCCGTGGCTGATCGGATGGGCCGCCGCCCGGCAGGCGCAGCTTGGGGCGGCGCTCGAGGCGAGCCGGCGCGAGCTGGCCGAGCGGGCGCTGCTCGAGGAGCGCCGGCGGATCGCCCGTGACGTGCACGACTTCGTCGGACACGGACTCGCCGCGGTCATGCTCCAGATCACGAGCGCACGCCACGTGCTGCGCCGCGATCCGGAGGCGGCGGAGGAGGCGTTACGCGCGGCCGAGGAGGTCGGCCGGCGCAGCATGCGCGAGCTCCGGCGCACGGTGGCGCTTTTGCGCAGCGACAAGGAGGCCGGCGTTCTGCCGCCAGTCCGAGTGGCGGCGGAGATCCCGGCGCTGGTGAAGGAGGCTGGGGCCGGCGGACTTGACGTCCAGCTTCAGCTGCGTGGCGACCTCGACGGTTTGGAGCCGGGCGTGGGCGTGGCGCTGTACCGCATCGCTCAAGAGGCGCTGGCCAACGCCGCGCGTCATGCCCCGAACGCGCGGACGGTACTCGCGGTCGAGCTCGACGGGGAGCGGGCGACGCTGGTGGCCGACACGGTCGGGCCGGTGGCGCCGGCGCCGTCCGCGGCCGGGGACCGCGAACGGCGCCGCTACGGATTGGTGGGGATGAGGGAGCGGGCGGTGGCGCTTGGCGGCGAGCTGACCGCCGGGCCGACCGTGGAAGGGTGGCGGGTGAGCTGCCGGGTCCCTCTCGGGGGC
>JAFAZZ010000328.1 GCA_019239375.1 Solirubrobacterales bacterium
GTGTTAACCGCGAACGAGCCATACGTAATTGGCAAAGCAACCATCGAATTCGGCTTGTGGCCGAAGCTGATGAACGTTAGCTCGGGTCCCTGACAGAAGAAACGTTGGCTACTCACACAGGACTTTCCCGCTCACGTACGCATAACCGCTCCGCACGGACCCGCCGAAAGCAGCCGGTGTCTCAAAGACTTGGGTGCAAGCCAAATCACAACTCAGGAGTTATCAGGATGAGCAGTACACAACACATGACGCGCCGCCAAGCGGTGACCGCAGCAGGCGCCGTTGGCGCGACCTATCTCGCCGGGCCAGCCGTCCTTCGGGCGCTCGGCGGAACCGCGATCGCGGCCACCGACTGCGCCAAGCTCACCCCGGAGATGACCGAAGGCCCCTATTGGGTCAACACGATGCTCCACCGGTCTGACCTGCGCTCAAACTCGCACGGCGGAGCCCATCAGGCCGGCGTACCGCTGGCGCTCACCATCAACGTGGTTGACTCGAGCAACGGCTGCAAGCCGCTCAACGGGGTCGCCGTCGACGTCTGGCATGCCAATGCCCACGGCCTTTACTCCGACGAGTCCTCGCAGCAGGCAGGCGGCGGAACCAGCGGCGGCGACACGCTCAAAGATAATTGGCTGCGCGGCTATCAGATCACCGGCGGAGACCGAGGGATCAAGAGCAACCCCGTCCGCGGACAGGTCAGCTTCAGGACGATCTGGCCGGGCTGGTACACCAGCCGGGCGATCCACATCCACGTCCGCGTCCGAAAGCTCTCACACACGGGCGCAACGATCGCCGGCTACACCACGCAGATCTTCTTCTCGTACGCCGACAACGACCACGTCCTCACCGGCGCCGCGCCCTACAACACCCGATCTCCCCAGAAAGACCCCACCACCGACAAAACCGACACCGTCCTCACCAGCGCCGACTACGCCACGAACGTCGTCAAGGTAGAAGGCAGCATCAAGCGTGGATACGCCGCCACCTTCAACATCGCCCTCGACCATGCCGAGGGCACCGCCAAAGGGAGCCTCGGTCGGCCCAACACCGGCAGCAGCGGCGGACCCGGAGGACCACCTCCGACGGCATAAGCACAGTGACGGAAGCTGCACAGGACGGGGCCAACACTCGCCGATGAATCCGTCGTCGTCTGAATCGCGGCGATTGGATCACCCACGAGAGTGATCAGTGCGAAGAGTCCTGCCGCGCGCTCGTGCATCGCGACGCCGCCGGCGCGCTGCCGCTGAGTCTGAGCCGATCGTCGCCATCGTCCTCTCCACGGGGGTGCGACTAATGCTCGCCGAGCTGACGTCATCGTCTCTGATCGCCAGCGCAACCGCCCGGATACACGCCCCGAGACCGACAAAGAACGACACGATCCCCACGATGGTCCCGACGCCGCCCCCGAGCACCAAGCCGAGAACGAACAGGAACACCGCGAATCCGAACCACGGCACAGAGCTGGTCTTCAGCTTCCTCAGCGACATCACACGAGGTCAGTCACTGACCCAATGGTGGGTCGTACCCCCCGGGTCGCCCGCACAAACGTCGTCACGCGCGATACAGCGTGCGGTGACGAAGGGGAAGTGGCTGCGTGCGACGACCGCCGCTCCAAAATCGATCGTCCGGCACCTGGCCGGCGCGCGATAATCTGGTTGTGCGCGATGAGGATGACAGCTTGGGCGGGGTCCAGACTCTACGAGAGGTGCCGCGATGCCTGAGGGTATCCACTCGGTCTGGATGTGTAGCGTCTGTTTACATGAACTCGCGTCAGGGGCGGCCTCCCTTTGTACACTCCGTCTGTGGGTGAGGCGCGCCGGCATCACCGGCTCCGTTTGCAGCTGACGCCGCTTGGCTGGATCCTCGCCGCGGCCGCGTTGGTTCTCGTGATCTTGACGATCGTCGCCCCGTCTCCGGGCATCGTGGTCGGCTTGATCGCGGTGATCGTGATATGGGCTGTCGTCCTGCAGTCCAGCTTCCCCTTCGGTGCCGCGCGAGGTACCTATCCCGCAGATGCTGGGACGACCGACCACGGGCGTGAAGCCGCCGAGGACTACGAGCGCAAACACGGACACCCGTTCTAGCTCCGGTCACAGGACACGGAGGGTGACTGCCGGTTCACGTCTGCGAGCACTGGGAGCGGAGCCGTGGCCGCAGCGGCGACGGAGGGCAGTCTGGGTCTGGCCGACGTGCGAGAGGGGTACGGTATGAGGCGGTGGCTGAGCTACCTCACGCCCGAGCTTTTCTCGCGCAACTCTCAGAGGTTGTGCCGCGCGGGTACAGGCTCGTCCTCGATGGGGACTTGCTGCTGCTCGTACGGCCGGATGGCGGTCGTGCGGGCTCAAGCTCTGACTGGCTGACGCGCGAGGCTCTCCTCGAGGATGAAGTGGTGAGCAGCGCTGTTCAAAGCTTGTCCCAAATACAGCAGGAGATCGCCGAAGAGACGACGGAGCCCTGGCCCGCCCGGTCCGGGCCTGATTACAGAGGGTTCCCCGGGCCCGATGGGGAGCTTGTCGGTGATCAGCTACGTCTGTGGTTCGGGGACGTCGATGCACCCGCCCTCGCGTTAGGACCGATTGACATGAGCGGGGTCATCGTCCGGGAATAGCGCTACGTCGCATCAGGCTTCTCCTTCTGATCAACGGCAGTCGATGCAGACGCCTCTCGCTGAGCGCCCCCTCGGCGACCAAACGGAAGTCCGGTGACCGCCCGAGAACTGCGGGGCGCGCGACGATCTCGATGGACAGCCTGGGTAGGCTCACAGCATGTCGACCCATGATGACTTTGGCTGGCGCGATCGTGCCATCGCACTCGCGTCACTCGGAGCCGCAGCGCTCAGCCGACTCGTATTCACCACGGCTGACCTCATCGACGAGAAGCCGTTGCAGCCGCTAGAGATGCAGGTCTTGGTGGCGCTTGCGCTACAGGATTCGCTCGCCGCTTATCCACCGCACCGAACCGGCACCGATTGGCTCAGCCGCGCCCTTCGCTTGGAGCGGTGGGTCGTCGAAGAGACCGTCGGCAGTCTCGAACGCGCGAACCTCGTCCGCCGTTCCTCGGATCCGCAAGACGTCGGCGAAATCGACAACGCGTTCACCGAGAAGAGCGAGGAGCATGTGATCGCAGGCGAACTGCCAGTCGCCCTCACGGAGCTCGGGCTCCAGACTGTCGAGGGCTGGCTCGGCCGCACGAGGCGCCACTTCGGCAGTTGGCCGCCTACGCGGCCTGACGTCGACGACGCTGTGGGCTGATCTCACCGCCCTGTGCGACGATCGATAGGACCTCCTGGCCCCGGTAGTGCCGCGCTGATGGCGTGATGGTCCATCGCGGCAACCGCCGTCACATCGGCTCCAGGACGCGTCTTGGCCGGGTCAGGCGTCGGCGCATCCGATGCGACAGATGACGTAGAGGTCCCATCCAGCGGGCATGATTAGCCCATGAACGACGGGCAGCTGATCCGAGTTCTGGTGGTCGACGACCATCGTGTGGTGCGCGAAGGGCTTCGCAGCTACCTGGAGCTCATAGACGACATCGAGATGATCGGGGACGCGTCCGACGGCCGTGCAGCGCTGGACTGGCTTGCCCGGGCGAACGCCGGCAGCTCACTGCCTGACGTTGTCCTCATGGACCTGATGATGGAGCCGATGGATGGAATCGAGGCAACCGCGAGGCTCAAGGAGCGCTACCCGGACGTCGAGGTGGTGGCGGTGACCAGCTTCGTCGAGGAGGAGAAGGTGCACGCGGCGCTCGAGGCGGGCGCCGCCGGCTATCTGCTCAAGGACGCTGAGGCCGACGAGGTCGCCGCAGCCATTCGCGCCGCCCGCCGCGGAGAGGTCCATCTTGACCCGGCCGTCGCCCGGCAGCTCACCGCATCACTACGCCGGGGGCCGGCGGCGAGGCCCAAGGATCTGCTGACCGACCGGGAGCGCGAGATTCTGCGGATGGTTGCGCAGGGCAAGGCAAACAAGGAAATCGCCGCCGAGCTCGTCATCAGTGAGCGGACCGCGCGCACTCATGTGAGCAACATCCTGTCCAAGCTCAATTTGAACTCTCGCACCCAGGCAGCCTTGTGGGCGGTTCGCGAGGGCCTGGCGCCGCCGCCGCCATGACCGCCCGCCGCTACGTCATCTGTCTCGCCGCAGACGCGTCCTTTGGCCGATGCGCTGCATCCCATCTGGAGGTTTACTCGGCCTGACCGTGTCGCCAATCCCTGACCCATCTCCTCAGGCCTCGGCTTCGCGCACCAGGCGAGTGCTCATCGTCGACGGGAACACCCGGGTGCTCCAGGCGCTCGGAGGCCTCGTCTCAGCCACCGAAGGCCTCGCCGTCTGTGGACTGGCTGCCAGCGCGCAGGAAGCGTTGGCAGCCGACATAGAGCATGATCCCGACCTGGTCCTCGTCGACGTGGTGCTCCCGACACTCGGTGAAGGGCTTTCCCTGATACGCGGCCTCTCCCGCCGGCAGCACCCGGTCGTCGCGTTGAGCGTGAGCGGACTTGCTCGTGACGTTTCCCTGGCGGCGGGAGCTGCGGCCTTCATCGAGAAAGACACGAGCCCCGAATCGCTCATGGCAACGCTTCGTGGTCTCAGCCACGTGCCAAAGTAGGTGCATGGCCGAAGCGCGGCAGGCGACGAGGGGCGCGGCCGACCTGGGAATCGGTCCGCTGGCTGCGGTTGTCGAGGGGTCTCGGGACGGCATCGTGGTTGTGACGGCGGATCGCCGGTATGTGTACGCGAACCCGGCAGCGTGCCGCATCATGGGCTACTCGGTCGAGGCACTGCTCGCTCTGCCCGATTTCCTGGCGAACTTCCCCGAGCGCGAGCATCAGGCCATGCTCGAGCACTTTTCCGAGCAACTAGCGGGCGAGACGGGGCTGTGGACGTCGACGCTGCTTCGCCCCGACGGGACCGAGCGCGAAATCACCTGGTCGAACATGTCCTTCGACATCAGCGGTGAGCGGCACGGCGCTGCCATCTTCCGCGACGCCACCGAGGCTCGCCAAGCAGGACGCAACGCGGGGGCACTCGGGCAGGCTGCCGCGCAGCTGGCCGGGCGCAGCCCGTTGAACGTTGTTCTCTGGGACCTCGCCGAACACGCCGTCGCCGGCACCCGCGCCGTCGGATGTGCCGTCGGCATCACCGGCGAAGCGGGCGACTTCGAGACCGGCGCCGCACCAGGGGTCCCCGACGGGTTCCGCAACCTTTCGCTGTCGAGTGGGCTGCGCATCGAGGACCTGCCCGACGGAGACGTCGTCCTGAGCGGACGCCCGGCGGTCGTCCCTGACGCCAAGACGCGCTGGCTGACGGGGGCGCGCCCAGATGTCGGAGCCACGCTCCAGGAGCTCGACTGGCAGACAGGAGTCCACATCCCGCTCTCGTGGGGCGAGCAGGTCCTGGGGGTCATGGCGGTGTTCCTGCCCCCGACCGTGACCGGTCCAAACGAGGCCGAACTGGCGTTCCTCATCGCGCTCGCCGACCAAGGCGCCGTCGCAGTCATCAACGACCGGCTGCTTGCCGAGACCGGCCACGCCTCAGCGCTCCAGGAGCGCCCGACTGGCACGCGAGTTGCACGACTCCGTCTCGCAGGCGCTCTTCTCTATGACGCTCCATGCCCGCGCCGCACAGCTGGCGATGGAGAAGCAAGAGCTGCCCGCGGACGGTCCGCTGGGGCGCAGCGTCGCCCAGCTGCGAGAACTCAGCCAGGGCGCGCTCGCCGAGATGCGCGCCCTCATCTTCGAGCTACGACCGGACGCGCTGGCCGAGGAGGGCCTCGTCGCGGCGGTGACCAAGCACGCGGCCGCGCTCAGCGCCCGCACCGGGCTCCCGATCCGCGTCGAGGCGCCGCCGCATCGCCTCGAGCTCGCACCGGAGGTCGAGGAGCACCTCTACCGGCTGGTGCTCGAAGCCCTCAACAACACAATCAAGCACGCCGCGGCCGCGGAAGCCAACGTGGCGATCAGCGAAACCGACGGCCACCTGACCATCGAGGTCGCCGACAACGGCGTCGGCTTCGACCCCGCGAAGGCTCGGCCAGGACATATGGGCATGGGCACCATGCGGGACCGAGCCGTGGCCCTCGGAGCCGCATTGAAGGTCGAGAGCGGCCATGAGCTGGGGACGACCATCACCGTCATCCTCGACCGCGACAGATGACGTACACGCGGCCCGGCCAGATGTCGCGCGCGACTCACGTCGCCCGCCCGATGGCAGAAGCACTCCCAGAGCGGAGGATGAGGGCATCAAATCCCTCTCGCCCGAGGAGCCACAAATGTCAGCCACCACCATCACGACCACTCAGCCGACGACGAGCACGCAGCCGAAGCGCACGTTCAAGCGCCGGTACACCGTCGCGCAGGGCAACGCCGTCCAGGCCGGCGGCATGGCAGGCGGCGCAGCCCTCCTCGGCATGGCGTCCGCCATCAGCGGCCCCGGCATCCTCCGCGCAGGCCTGATGCTCGTGGGCTTCGTCGCCGTCTACCTCAACTGCCATGCGATCGCCCACTACATCGCGGGCCGTCTCGTCGGTCTGAAGTTCCGCGGCTACGGTGTTCGCGGGACCGACCATCCAGAGGTGTATCCGCCCGGGATTCGCCAGCTGATGCAGGCCGCCCCGTTCTACGTCACGCTGTCCACCCGGTCCAGCCGCGCGCAAGCCGGGCGTGTGGCCAAGGCCGTCTACTTCGCCGCTGGCGAGACCTCGACGGCCGTCTGCTCGATCGCGTTCGCCGCGGCCGCCGCCGCCGCTCACGTCCCGGGTGGCCAGCTACTCCTCACGGCGATGATCGGCTTCAACGCGATCAGCACCATCGTCACCGCCCGCACTCCCAGCGGCGACTACGCCAAAGCCATCCGCGCCGTGCGCAGCTAGCCGCCAACGCAAGTAGCGCAGCCAAAGCGCGCCCCGGCAAAGCCGGGGCGCTCGGGGAGCAGCGTGAAGCTGCAGTCAAGTACGCCGAGATGAGCTCATCGGCAGCCAGCGTCCGCGCGTTGCTGACAAGCTGACGGCTAGTGTGAGCAACGTCAACAGGGCCTTCCGATTGACGCTGGGGCATGACGAACCGAGTCACCCGGCGCCGATGGCCCGAGCATGAGGAGGCGGAGATGAGCGGTGCCACAGGTGGTCGGGTCGGATTGCTGGGGACCGGCCTGATGGGGACGGCGATGGCTCATCGCCTGTTGGACCAGGGTGTGACGGTGGTCGCCTGGGACCGTGAGCGCGATCACGTGCAGCCGCTCGCAGCGCGTGGCGCCGAGGTTGCCAGCGCGGCCGCTGAGGTGGTGAGCAGCGCTGAGTCGGTGATCACGATGCTGCCCACGGCCGACGTCGTCCTCGCCGTCGTCGAGCCGTTGCTCAATGAATGGCCTCAGGAGACGATCTGGCTGCAGATGAGCAGCGTCGGGGCGGCCGAGGCAGACCGACTCGTGGAGGTCGCCGCCGCTCACGGTGTGACCCTCTTCGATGCGCCGGTCTCGGGAAGCACCCACCCCGCGGAGGAAGGTCATCTGACGATCCTCGCTTCGGGGCCGGACTCGGCTCGCGGGCAGGCTCAGCCGGTCTTCGCGGCGCTCGGCTCGAGAGTCCAGTGGGTCGGACAGGCCGGGATGGGCTCGCGCCTGAAGCTGGCCGCCAACCATTGGATGATTGCGATGGTGGCTGCACTCGCCGAGACGATGCACCTGTGCCGGTTGATGGGGCTCGAGGAGCAACAGTTCGTGACCCTGCTCGATGGTGGACCGCTTGGCTCGTCCTACGGTCTTGAGAAGCTCGGGGAGATGCAGCGCCACGAGTACCCGGCGGGTTTTCCGGTGCGGCTCGCGCTTAAAGATCTCAAGCTCGTCCGGGAGGTTGCCAAAGGCTCCGGCGTCGAGCTGCCCCTGCTTGACGCTGTCCTCGAACGGATCGGAGACGTCGAGAACCGCCACGCCAATGACGACCTCGCCGCCGTGTACGAGCTGAAGCTGCCGAGTCACACGAAACGCTGAGTCCTCGCCGAACCCCGATAATTGAAGTCGGAGCGCCGCGCAGGTCCCGGCTTGGGTTGGACCCGCGTGCGGCGGGCCGCCGAATGACCATGCCGGATTGGCAGCGTGTCAGTCGGTCGCGGCTCTCAACGACGCTTGATCCGATCGCGCGAGCTCCGTCTTCCGAGACGGTGTCCATGTCAGCCCTTCGGCAAAGTCGGCTTCGACTGCTCTCCGGTGGGATCGTCGTGCGGCCGCTGATCATGTTGTTCGTTGCCGCCGTCGTCCTCCGCGGCGCGGCTCCGGCGATGGCGGGGAATGCCGGTGATCGCCACGTCGGCTGCGCCTGGGAGCCCGAGACCGTAGCGGAGACCGTCCTGCGCGGCGGGCTCTACGCGATCCCCGCTCCGGGGTGCGGGAGTCCGAGCACCGCGCGGCTGCCGGCGGGATCGGCGGCTCGGCGTGCGGGCCGACTTGCCGGCGGCGCTGGTGAGGTTGACGGCGCGCCACCGGGTCTCGCGGCGGGGGATGATCGAGCTCGCGTGAGATCTGTTCGGCGTCACTCTCGCGACCGGCACGATCGATGCGATCTGCCAGCGCG